>JAUIHU010000351.1 GCA_030432175.1 Verrucomicrobiia bacterium
CTGGAGTGACCGGGACGTACCGGTAAACCAATCCGTCGTGCCGATCTTCGGTCTGGTAAACAACGGAAGTTTCAGGATGAACGGCGACTGCTTCGTGATTGAATCTGCCCATGGCCTTCAACGGGACCGGATCAACGAGTCTGCGTTTGGCGGAGGCAGGAACTTCAAAGTTGTATCCGTGATCCTTCAGATTGCCGTCCCCGGCCTTGTCGACCGTTTCCTCACAGGTGATCCAGGTCCGCCACGGGGTTGGACCACCGGCGCAGTTTCGAGCTGTGCCTGCCAGACTCAGGAACTGGCGTTCAACCTGTCGGGTGCGGAAATTGTAAACCAGATTAGTGGTTCCTCCAATGTGCGGTTCAGAACCAGCCTCACCGGCGTCATACATCAGTGAGTTGTCCACGAGATGGCGGAGTTCATTCCTGACACCATAAGGACTTTCCATTCCGGATCCCGGACTCAACTCATGGTTGCGAACCAAGACAGCCCGGTCTGAGCGCAAGCTGAACGCCGCCATCCCGTCCGGCGCGCCAGGGATCCTCAACTGATCACTCATGAAATCTCCAGTGCGGGAAAGGATCTGGTAGGAGAACCCTTTTGGCAGATCCAGAATTCCGTCTGGATCCGGGACGAGGTCCCCGTACAAATCCACTTGATTCGAGTAATTCTGCGCTTGTGTTGCCTGTCGACTCAGCCCGATAAAGCCGAGTGTCAGGACCGAAGCCTGTTTGATAAAATGACGACGATTCAGTTCCATAAAGCTCTGTGCTGTAGATGATTTAAAAATCTTTCATGAGAATCATTCACTGATCAAGTTACCATTTGATGGCGCTTGGATGGCAAAACCGTGGAACGGATGCAATTTAGGCTTTTGCCTTTCCTGCAGGTTCCCTTTAAACTCCCGACATGAGCCAGAAACAGAATTCATCAAAATCCGGCATGGATCCCAGGTTCCGCGCATTGTGGGGACGGGCTCATCGTCGCTGGCGTCTAATGCAGGCGATGCGAGCCTTTGAAGGCTCTTTGTGGTTCGGGGTTCTGGTATTGATGGTGTGGTTGGCGGTGGCGTTGTGGAATGACTCTCATCTGATTCAATCTCCGATGCTGGTAAAAGCGCTTATCGGCGTCGCTGTTCTGGCGGTTTTTTCTGCCTGGATTAACTGGGTGGACCCCAAGCGTTTGGCGCGCATGTTGGATCACTGGTTTGATTTAAAAGACGGATCTCGAACCACGCTTGAACTGGACGATGCATCGGCTGGAAATTGGAAATCAGCCTCTATCGACCAATGGGTGGAACAACTGAACCGCGAGTCCTGGAGTAAGAGATGGCCAATCAAGCCAAGCAGGTGGACACTTTTGTCTCTGCTCGGTCTCCTGATTTTAGGTGGAGCGCTTCAAGCAAGGTATACGGTGGCTCTCAGTGAATTGGGGAGGCGGATGAAAGAACAAGCCGCTTTACTGTCCCAATTGGATTCTGTGGAAGAGATGTTTAAGCAGTGGGAGGAAGAACTGGAGAAAAACCCCAATGAAGCCTTGGAAAAAGCATTGAAAGACGCCGAGCCATTGCGTGAAAAGATAGCAGAAAAAACAATGGACCAGCGCGAAGCTCTTCTGGAATTGAGTCGAATGGAAGAGCAGTTGGCCAAAATGGCAGAGAAAATGAAGTCTGAGAGTCTGGAGCCTCTATTGGGAGAAATGGCGGAAGCTCTGGAGCCATTGCCGGAGATGGATCCTACCGCTCAGGCGTTGAAGAAGAAGAACGCCAAAACAGCTGAAGAGGAATTGGATGAAGCCCGAAAAAAGTATGAGAAAGGTGAGGTGGCTTTACCGGATAAGAACAGGCGTCGTTCCATGGCGGAGAGAATGAAAGAACTGGCTGAGCAAATGGCCGGTCGCGGTCAGCAACAAGCATCCCAATCCATGAGTGAAATGGCGGAAGGATTGGAACAAGGAACCCCGCGGCAGATGAGTGAAGCGATGGAATCGCTGCAGGAATCCCTGGCCAGAGAAGCCATGCGGCAAGCTATGGAGCAGAGTCTGCAAGCTCAGATGGGTCAGATGCAGCAGGCAAAAAAACGGATCGCTCAGGGAAGTGGCGAAGGAGAAGGAGAAGACTCGACTCCATTCCTCGCCGACCAGAACGCTGACAACCAGGAAAAAGGGATTGGCGCTGGCATTGATGAGAAGCCGACCGGTGATGAAACTCAGTCAGATGCTGAACGGAAATTGGAGGTCCAGATTGGGCAAGTCGGAGACGAAGGGGATTCCCAATCCATGACCTTGTCAGCGAACCAGGGAACCCAGGAGCAGGATGCGGCATATCGCGTTGAAGATTTTGCAGTCTACGAAAAAATGTCACTCCAGGCGATCGGTTCTGAGAATCTGCCTGCGACTCACAAAAGAATGTTGCGTCAATACTTTGAAACCATTCGACCTCAGGCCCCAGTTGAAGAAACGCAACCCTGAACTCTGATTTAATTGCTTCATTGATTGATTTTATTTAGCCCCTATGAGCCCTGCTAAAAAACAAACCCACGCCCAGACGGTCACGTTGAGTTCCGATAACAAAACTCAGCTCAAGGAATCCATCCAGACATTTCAGGAACTGTTTGATTCCCTCCAAACTGAAGTTCAGAAGTTGATTGTCGGACAGGAAGAAATCGTGCGCAACACACTCATCGCGATGATCGCCGGAGGTCACGTTCTGTTAGAAGGACTTCCCGGACTGGGCAAGACGGCTTTGGTGAAATCCATTTCCGATGCGCTGCATTTGAGTTTTCAACGGATCCAATTCACACCTGATCTGATGCCAACGGATCTGATCGGGACCAAAATGTTTATTGAAGACAATCAGGGTGGATCTCGGTTTGAATTTTCGCCAGGCCCAATCTTCTGCAATTTGTTGTTGGGAGATGAAATCAATCGCGCCACGCCGAAAACTCAATCAGCGTTATTGGAAGCTATGCAGGAAAAGCATGTGACCATTGCTGGAGAGACCCGTCCATTGGACAAACCTTTCTTCGTACTGGCTACGCAAAACCCTTTGGAATTGGAGGGAACTTACCCGTTGCCTGAAGCGCAGCTGGACCGATTTTTCTTCAAGTTGAATGTCCCTTACCCGAAGCACAGTGAATTTGAAGAAATCATTGAACGGACCACTGGCAAGGAGATTCCTGAAGTCAACACAGTGTTCGAAGGTAAACAACTTTTGGAAATGGGACAGTTTGCTCGTGAAACACCGGTAGCGCCGAGTTTGAAAAAGCAGACAGTGGAACTCATCCTGGCGACTCACCCGGACCAGCCAGGCGCTATGGATTCGGTTAAAAGGTACATTCGCTATGGAGCCAGTCCGCGAGCGGGGCAGACCCTATTATTAGCGGCAAAAATCCGAGCCATCCTGGAAGGCAGGTTTCATGTGGCTGAAGAGGATATTCTGTTTTTTGCTAAGCCTGTATTGCGGCATCGGGTCATGATGAACTTTGAAGCGCAGGCTGATGGTATTCAGCTGGATGAATTATTGGACGAAATCTGTGAGGCGATGAAGGCGCGTTGGGATCAAGACGCCGCCGCCTGAGTCATCATCCATTAGCCCCGGACATGGGCCTCATATCATATCATGAATTATGAAACCCAGATGGACAGACTCTTTCCGCCGGACTTGCTGCGTCGGATGGAAGCTTTGACTTTACTGGCGCGGCAGATCAACCGCGGACAGCAAAGGGCGGAGCGTCGCAGCAGTCAGCGTGGATCCAGTGTGGAGTTTGCGGATTACCGACAATTTTCTGAAGGGGATGACTGGCGGCATATCGACTGGAACGCGTATGCGCGCTGGAGGCAGCTGGCTTTGAAGTTGTATGTTGAAGAGGAAGATCTGTTTGTCCATTTGCTACTGGATACCTCTCGTTCCATGGCCTGGGGAGATCCGGTGAAATATGATTACGCCCGACAATTAGCGGCGGGATTGGGTTTGATTGCTCTTTCGAATCTGGATCGCGCCGCTGTGGTTCCACTGGCTGGTCCAGATCCGATTGGGTGGCGTCCTGCGCGAGGCAAACACCGGTTTGTCCAGATGTTGCGTTATCTGGCGGAATTACCGGTTGCGGAGGAGCCTCTTCCAATGACAGACGCCATTAATCGCTGGCTGACATTTCAACCAAGACGTGGACTGGTAATCTGGTTGACCGATTTCTGGGGAAGCGATTTGAAAGATGCATTCCGCGCGTTGGATCGCGTTAGGTATTCGAAGCATGAGGTGGCGGCGATTCAGATTGTAGATGAAGGGGAAGTAACTCCTGAAGATCCGGGGGAGTTTGAACTGGAAGAGATGGAGAATGGATCATTGAAAAAGGTGATTCTCGACGCGGCTGCATTTAAACAGTACCAGGAAAAACTCAACGAATATCAGGAATCTGTGCGGCAGTATTGTGTGCGATGGTCGATTCCATTGTTGCAACTGACGACATCGGTCGATCCGGCTGAAGCATTGACGAGGGCATTGCGGAAAGGAGGATTTGCTCGATGACTTTTGGCGCGCCGTTTGCATTTTGGTTTTTCGCCCTGGCGGCTCCGATTATTGGATTTTATCTGATGCGAGCCCGAGTGCGTCGTCGTCCGGTGACGAGCCTGCTTTTCTGGGATCAATTAATGACCCAGGCCAGGACTTCACCATTATGGCGTCAACTCCGTCGATGGGTTTCTCTATTGTTACAACTGCTTTTGTTGGCTCTTGTAGTGATGGCTCTTGGCCGTCCAATGCTGAACTGGCAGACCGAGAAGCGTCGTCCCGTCGCGCTGGTTCTGGATCCGTCCATCAGCATGCAGGCGATCAATGCGGAGGGAATTTCTCCATGGGACACCAGTATTCAAACCGCAAAGCGTCTGGTGGGACAAATGCGGTTTTTCGATGAGATGACATTGATCCTCGCCAGCTCACCGCCCCAGGTTGTGAGTCCCTGGACTCGAAACAAACGGGCTTTGCGGCAAGCTTTAGATACATTGGAACCAGTCGCGAATGAGAGTGATCCACATGACGGAATTCGGTTGGCAATAAATTTAGCAAATCGAGATGAGACCGAAGGTGAAGCGATCGTGTTGTCGGATGGGATCTGGAACCAACCCGCTCCGGAGGACTGGGCGGATCAAGTGAAGTGGGTTTGGGTGAATGATGATTCCATACGGAATATTGGAATCACCCGGTTTGCAGCAAGACGATCACTTCAAGCGGCAAACGAATTGGTTATTTTTACAGAAGTTCGATCCACTCAAAATGAAAACCAGAAGAATGGAGATCCAGAGAGCGCTCCGCCATCCAACCCAACGGACGCTGTATCGCTGGAGCTTTATCAGGATGAGAAATTGCAGGACGTGATTCCGATTGATCTGGAAGATTTCCAAACGGGTAGACCTTGGCGGAAGGAATGGACCTTTGACATGCCGGAAGCTGCCAGTT
>JAUIHU010000352.1 GCA_030432175.1 Verrucomicrobiia bacterium
CCTCAGCGAGAGCCCTCTTCAAAGCGGCTCGCTTGTACTCTCCATATGGGGTCCAGTTTTCCATCCCATCCCGCCAGACCAGCGTTTCGTCATGAATAACACCGGTCCGAACTAACTCGCCAAACTCTTCCTGATCTACCGGACCCTGCTGTTTTCTTTCATTTGCGTAATACCATTCCATAATTACTTCTGTTCCCCCAAAATACACGCGCCATCTCAGAATTGAATTTGATAATGATTACTCTAATCCAGTTTGGCGTATTGAGTACTTTTTAATTGCCGGAGCCTTGAGTCCAAGCGAGTTTTGTCGCAACCATCAGATCAGTTGTTTGTTTGTTTTTTATTCAACCACAGGAAACGAAATCCCATGACGTCCTCAGACGAGTCACCATTCTTATCATCACCAGACACGCCTTCTCAATCCAGAACTGCTGACGACGGCTCAATGCCCGGTATCGGACTGCCGGACTCGATCCGAGACATCCAATCCAAAGCCAATGGACCTTCCGGAGCTTTACCGGTAACGGAGTCGATGCTCTTAAACGAACCCAGCGGCAATTTGTTCGGCTGGACCCAAAATGTTGGAATGGGCTGGGAGCCGAAAAAACTGCTCGGACGTCAGATGTTAATCCTGAGTACTCAGGGTGGGATGCGCGCGGCTGATGGAAGTCCGATCGCTCTTGGATTTCACACCGGGCATTGGGAAATAGGCGGACTGGTCCAAGCTGCGGCTGAAAAGTTTCAAGAGCTGAATTGTGTGCCTTTTTGCACGTATTGTTCGGATCCATGCGATGGAAGAACACAAGGCACCACCGGGATGTTTGACAGTTTGCCGTATCGCAACGACGCCGCGCAGGTAATGCGAAGACTGGCCAGATCACTACCGACGCGTGAAGGAATTTTAGGGATCGCTACCTGCGATAAAGGATTGCCGGCCATGATGATGGCATTGGCTGGAATGAATGATTTGCCGGGAGTAATTGTTCCGGGTGGTGTGACGTTACCGCCATCTGATGGAGAAGACGCAGGGGCGGTACAGACTCTGGGAGCCCGGTTTGCGCATGGAATGGTTTCGTTGCAGGAAGCTGCAGAACTCGGGTGCAAGGCATGTGGATCGCCGGGGGGCGGGTGTCAGTTTCTGGGAACAGCCGCAACTTCACAGGTTGTAGCAGAAGCGTTGGGAATGGCGCTCCCGCATTCAGCTCTGGCTCCTTCCGGGCAACCGGTTTGGAGACACCTGGCCGTTGAATCGGCGCAGGCATTGAATCATCTGGCGAACAAAGGGATTCGCATGCGGGATATTTTAACGGATGCTGCGCTCAGAAACGCTATGGTGACCCACGCGGCTTTTGGTGGTTCCACCAACCTCCTACTGCACATTCCGGCCATTGCGCACGCTGCCGGATTGAAGCGCCCCTCTGTGGAGGATTGGATCAAAATCAATCGGCAGGTCCCCAGAATCGTCAGCGTGTTACCAAACGGGCCGACACATCATCCCACAGTTCGTGTTTTTCTGGCGGGCGGAGTTCCGGAAGTAATGCTTTGGTTGAGGCGACTTGGGGTTCTGGATACTTCAACGCTGACCGCAACAGGTCAAACCCTGGAAGATAATCTCAATGCCTGGGAACAATCAGATCGTCGAAAGTATTTTCGCGAGACCTTAAAACTATTGGACGGGATTGATCCGGATGAAGTTATTCTGTCACCAGAAGCCGCCGCTCAAGCTGGCATGACCAGCACAGTGACTTTCCCTACCGGCAACCTGGCTCCTGAAGGATCTGTCGTGAAAAGTGGTTCCATTGATCCTTCTCTCC
The DNA here is from genome assembly GCA_030432175.1 of Verrucomicrobiia bacterium. Lineage (GTDB taxonomy): Bacteria > Verrucomicrobiota > Verrucomicrobiia > Limisphaerales > JAUIHU01 > JAUIHU01. The sequence continues at coordinate 1,815 of JAUIHU010000352.1, forward strand.
TTGATGGTCAAGGCAAGTATCTGCTTGAAGGGCCAGCGAAATTCTTTGTCAGTGAAGCCGAAGCGATTCGGGCTATCAAGAATGGAGGCGTCCAGGCAGGGGATGTGTTGGTTTTGGCGGGTTGTGGTCCTATGGGCACCGGTATGGAAGAAACTTATCAACTAACTTCGGCTTTGAAACATTTGCCTTTTGGCAAGCATGTGGCGTTGCTGACGGACGCCCGGTTTTCCGGAGTTTCAACTGGAGCCTGCATTGGGCACATCGGACCGGAAGCGCTTGCGGGAGGTCCGCTGGGGCGGGTTCAAAACGGGGATTTCATTCGTGTTGAAATTGATTGCCGCAAGTTGTCCGGGTCGGTGAACTGGCTGGGATCTTCCCGACACAGATACACAATGGATGAAATCGAAAAGGCCACTCAGGAATTGCTTGCACGTCCTACAGATCCGAATATTCAGGCACACCCAAAACTTCCGGAAGACACCCGTCTCTGGGCGGCGCTGCAACGGGTCAGCGGAGGCACATGGGGAGGCGCTGTGTATGACGTGGATTCCATTGTTCAAGCGCTGGAAAAAGCTTGAGTCATGGTTCGACGCTCATTATCGGTGAAGCAAGCATCTGACAGGATTCAATCATGTTACTTTTTAAAAAACAAATACCGGACACCTGGATCAATAAAATACGGGCATCGATCCCGGATATTCTCGTGGACCATGCGCATCTGGAGCGCAAAGCGGCGACTGGAGCGTTGACTCTTCAAAAGTACAAAGAGCTGGTCCCACATCTGGATGAGCTGACGGATATCGTCATCGAAGAAATGGAGCATTTTAAAATCGTTCTGGATTTATTGCGCAAACGGGAAATCATCTTTGGACCACCACGCCAAAGTCCCTGGATCCACGGAATGATGGCGTCCATTCGTAAAGGTCGAAAAACACAGGTCATCGATCACCTGACTTGTTGCGCATTAATTGAAGGGCGCAGTTGTGAAAAGTTTCAGATGCTGGCAGAAGGATTGAAAGATCTCGATCCGGAACTGGCTGATTTTTATGGGAGTCTGGTGGAATCAGAGGGAAACCATTACGCATCCTACCTCATCATGGCGAAGAACATTGACGAAGACGATGCCCGAGAACGGTTGGAGTATTTCCTAAACATCGACGCGGAATTGATCACCCAAGATCACAACATTCCCGTGCTGCACTGAAAGCAGTTGACTCAATAAACAAAATCCACAGACTCAAAGCTTTGTATAATTCTGCTCTACTTTGCGTTTTAGCGTGAAACCAAACCAAAGCGAAATCAACCTGCCCGTATCATCAAGAACTCAACAGGATTATCAGCGCTGGCATTCCATTTGATTTTATACTGATCCCAATCCAGGTCCGCAGGCAACAAGACAAACTCCCCTGGCAAAACCTGATTTCCTTCACGCACCGATTGCGCTGATTCCAATCCATCAATGGACAAGTCACCGGAAACCATGCCCAGGATCCAGAACCCATTCTGCGGAGGCGGAGTCCAACCCGCATGGTGATCCGTGGTTTGAATGGCATTCACGTGGAATAGCGGATCTTCAGCTACCGGACGAGTCGCCACTCCATTCCAATTGGATTCGGGGATTCTGACCAATGACGGCTCATAGTCATTAAAGTCAATACTCTCCATTGATTCCTGAATGTGCAACTCGCGTGGCTTGCCATCCAGTCCGGTACGATTCCAGTCAAAAACTCGGTAAGTCGTATCGGAATTTTGTTGGATTTCAAAAATCAAATTCCCAGCGCCGATTGCGTGAACTCGCCCACTGGGGAGAAACATGGCGTCTCCGGGTTGGGTTTCGATTCGGTGAAACAGCTGAGCAACCTGGTCTGGAGACTCATTCAAGCATTTGGCAAATGCCTCACGAGTCACACCATACCTCAATCCCACATACAGATCAGCCTGTGGTTCGCTGCCGACCAGATACCACATTTCCGTTTTGGGTTCCCCATTCAACATACTGGCCTTTGATGCCGGGGGATGAACTTGAAGAGATAGCTTTTCTTTGGCATCGAGAATCTTAATCAGCAGAGGAAACCTTTCAGGATAAGTTGATTGAACTCCAAACAATCGTTCAGGGAACTGACTGCGGACCTCATCCAAGCCTAAACCCTTCCAGGGACCATTTAAAATCTGACTAACACCTTCGGGACGATCTGTGATTTCCCATGACTCACCAAAAGGAGCCTCGGAAGGGAGATTCTTTCCGAAAACAGATTCAAGTTTTCTTCCGCCCCAAATTCGTTCCTTGAATATCGGCTGAAACCAGCATGGCGTTGATTTTGGAGATCCTGAAATATCAACAGTCATTATTTAAACATCTAAAGCTTGATCTCAGTTAAACTACAAAAACCTTTTCATCAAGGTAACCTTCAGAATCAATCTAGCTTCTTCCGGACTGAGAATTGCCTGGCGCGCCAACTATGGCAGGAGCTTCAGGTTCTGTTGCTTCTTCCTGTGGCATTTCCTGAGGGGTCGGCGCCGTTTGCCCGGTTTCTGATGACGCATAGGAATGAGCGTCATCGTTTGCATGGGATTCATGACTGGAATCAAAACCATCGTTTTCGGACGATTCTTCGACAGCTTCAGGGGATTCAAGAAACTCGCCGTGATTCCGAAACTTGTTATACCTGAGACTCAACCGTTTTCGCGAAGAGAATTTCAACAATTCGGTAACATGCCGTGACAATGCCGCTTTAACTGTCTCACTGATTTGCTCATAATCCTGATGCGCTCCACCCAAAGGTTCTTTCAGGATCTCATCCACCAACCCAAAGTGAAGCAGGTCCTTTGCAGTGATCCGCAAAGATTCAGCCGCCTGCTTGGAAGCTTTTCGGTCTTTCCAGAGAATAGCAGCGCAGCCTTCGGGACTGATCACAGAATAATAAGCGTTCTCCAGAATTAACACCCGGTCCGCCACGCCCAGTCCCAACGCTCCACCTGAACCGCCCTCGCCAATCACCAAAGCCAGGATTGGAGTTTCCATGACCATCATTTCGCGCAAGTTGACCGCAATAGCCTCGGCAATGTGTCTTTCCTCAGCTGCGACTCCGGGAAATGCGCCGGCTGTATCGATCAAAGCAACAATGGGAAGACCGAATTTGTCGGCCATCTTCATCAAACGCAGCGCTTTCCGATAGCCCTCAGGATGGGCTGATCCAAAGTTGCGCTTGATGTTTTCCTTCGTATCACGTCCTTTCTGGGTGCCGATCACCATGACTTTTTGTCCATCCAGATAGGCAAACCCACCGATAATAGCAGAGTCATCTGCATACGCCCGGTCACCATGCAGCTCAGTGAAATCAGTGAAGACACGCTGGATGTAATCCATTGAATAGGGCCGCAATGGATGTCTCGCCAACTGCACTCGCTGCCATGGGGTCAGGTTAGAAAAAATCTGCTTCCTGGTGGCCTCGATCTTGGCCTCCATTTGTCTGATTTCTTCCTCCAGATTGATTCCCAGTGAATCAGAGTCCGGGCTCTTTCTCAGCTCATCCAGCTTGGCCTGCAACTCAACGATTGGTTTTTCAAAATCCAGAAGATGTTTCATGACTCGTTTGAAATTAAGTTTTT
>JAUIHU010000353.1 GCA_030432175.1 Verrucomicrobiia bacterium
GAAACCGGAGGGATCCGGCTCGATCACGTAGAGTGATTCGGAGCCGTCTGCGGCCAGAATGAGACCGTCCACCAGAATCATACTGCCTTTATCAAATGCAGGATCACGTTTGGTTTTCCAAAGCACTTCTCCATCCATGTTCATGCAGGCAAGACCATCTCTCCTTCGGTTGGTTCCATATTGGGCATAGAAATGGCCTTCATGAAGAATAGGCCTTTTGGTCTGATCGCCAAACTCCTCAGTTGTAAACAGCTCCTTGGCGCGAAAGGTTCCATCTGAGTTCTTTAAAACTTCAATCATCGTCGCTCCCAGTTCATACCCCCCAACGATTAGCGTCCTGTTATTGCCCGCATCAACAGCGCTTGGGACCGTAATATGACAATGCCACTCATTGTACTCCCATAAGATTTCTCCAGTCTCAGGTGAAATGCCGACCACTTTTCCCATCTCATTTTCATCTGGAGAGGATTTCCTGAATGGATTGGTGGATGGTGTGACCATGACAATGTGATCCTCTCCATGGATCTTTACAATCGAAGGACTCACATAACCTACATAGCCTAAAGGCGGTGTCTTCCATTTCAGGTTGCCGGATGATTTATCATAGGCCACAACTCCCGCTTCAGGCGCCTGTGAAGCCAGTATGACCAGGTCACCATATATCAAAGGGTTCTGAGTAATGGCCCAAATAGGGAACCTGCTGGCTGGTCCTGCGCCGCGGGGATAACCACCACCCAATTCGCCTCCAAAATCAGTCCAAATGTTTTTGCTCCAAACCGGTCTGGTGGTGTTTAAGTCGATACAATGCAGATCACCATTGTGGCCACACGAGTAAATGTAACTGCCGTCAATGGTCGGGGTTCCCCTTGAACCTGGAAAAGATACAGAACCCGGCGCCTCATATGAGAAACTCCACAGCTCCTTCCCGTCTGAAAGATTCCAACAGCGCAGCATATCGCCAACATCGTTGTCACGGTCCAGAAGATATACTTTGCCATCTTTAACAACAGGGCCTCCAAATCCCGGACCAACAGAAACAGTCCAAATGACTTCGGGGCCGTCCTCTGGCCAGGAACGAAGTATATCAGTCTCTTTGGAAGTCCCATCCCGATTGGCCCCAAGAAACTGAGGCCAATCTTCGGCAAGCGCTGCGGAGACCAAAACACCTGATAAAAAAACGCTAAATCTTGCAATCATGTGAAATCCTTTAAAGAACAAAAAATGAGTGTGGATCATTCCCAAATGTATATGGATTTACTGGAACAATCTGGGGGCGAACTCTACCAGATACTGTCTCCATACAATCCAGGTATGAGCGCCTTCACCTTCCTCATACTCCACCTCGAAATCGTTTTCCTTGAACATGGAAACTGTCGCTCTGGAGGTCTCAACTAAAAAATCATCTTTCCCCGTTGCAAACCAGAATAGCTTCAATCCTTTCTTCAGTTCGTCATTTTCAAGAATGTCTTTGTGTCTTTCTGCAAAAGATGATCCTGCGGGTGAAGGACGGTTTGGATTCGGAATGATCCCAAACACGCCTGAGCTGAATACTCCAAGATAAGCGAACTTTTCCAGGTGCGGGATTCCGATGTTTAAAGTCTGACCACCACCCATAGACAAACCGGCCATGGCTCGAGAGGCGCGATCAGTTTTGGCGCGGTAGTTCGTTTCGATGTAAGGAATGACGTCATTCACGAAATCCTCTGCAAACTCATCACGCCGGGAGCCTCCTCCGAACCCGAAAGATCCCGTGTGGCCAGCGGTCATTACGACGATCATCGGCTTCGCTTTTCCTGATATAATCAAGTTGTCGAGAATGAATCCCGCTCTTCCCACAGAACTCCATGAATCATCACAATCTCCAGCCCCGTGCAGAAGATAGAAAACCGGAAAAGTGTCTTCGCCTTTCTGATAGCCCGGAGGTGTGTAGACGTGCATACGTCGGAAACGATCCAGCGATGAAGAAAAATAAGTGATTTCGGAGACGGCTCCACGTGGGACATCCTGCGTGTCCATCCATTTGGCTCCCGGGACTCCGACCAAACTCCAGGTATTTGAATTGGATTCGCTGGTGGCAGAATTGCGTGGATCAATCACACTCACACCGTCTACATTGAAATTATACCGATAATATCCTGGCGCAGCGTCCATCGTCACTTCCCAAACACCTTCGTCATTCTTTGTCATCTCCACCCCGCGTCCGATCCCAGGCAGGTCAGGACCCGAAAGCGTCACTCTTTCTGCGTTTGGCGCCAAAATACGAAACGTTACATTTCCTTCTTTGACTTCTGGCGAATTGATCCGTGATCCCCTTTGAAACTGAGCCGATGCTGCATATTCCATTCCCCCAAAAGCCCCAAAAACTGTTGAAGCTAACAGGATTAAGAATCGCCGAGACGTCATTCTTTTAAGTGTCGTCATATGTTTTTTTTCTTCTGGCCCCAAGCATAGTTATCTGTGCTAAAGGCCAATGGTGATAAAAGACAAGACGTTGATTCCCTTTGCTGCGTTACAAGGGTCTATCCCAGGATCGAAGTAGGCCCTTCAAATGGAAATTGATAGGAATTACAGGGACTTAAAATTGACCAAGACTCTGAATACCGGTCCGAACACAGAGCTGGATAGGCATTCAATCTGGCTCAGCCAGGCCGGAATCCCTTCGTTTTGACTAGACCCAGTCTAAAGATGGCCCAAGCGGCACAATTCGTGTCGGATTAATGTCGTCGTGTGTATAGTAGTAATGGCGTTTGATATGGTCGAAGTTGACCGTCTCAGCGACCCCTTGATTTCGGTAAATGCGTTCCAGATAAGCCTGGAGATACGGGTAATCGCAGATCCGTTTTTTATTGCATTTAAAGTGGCCGAAATAAACCGCATCGAAGCGCACGAGTGTGCAAAAAAGACGATAATCGGTTTCCACGATTCGCTTTCCAAACAAGTACTCACGCCCATCGGAGAGACGCTCTTCAAGCCTTTCAAGCGAATCAAATAGTTTTGTAAATGCTTCCTCGTAAGCAGACTGCGAACTCGCGAAGCCAGCTTCGTACACCCCATTGTTGACATATTCATAAATGAATTGGCTCAGCGCTGCCTGCTCTTCTTTGATTTCCTCGGGGAATAGATCGACAGGATGCTTGGCCAACGGCTTGAATACGCCTGCCCACATTTCGACAATGTCGTCTTCGGAATTATTAACGATACGCTTCTCCTGCTTGTCCCACAAAACCGGAACGGTGACGCGGCCTTGGAAGGTCGGGGACGTTTTCTGATAGGCTTCAGAGAGGTATTTAAACCCTTCGACATTATCCAGCCCATGCCCGTCGCCCTCGCGGAAAGCCCAACCGGTCTCTTCATCCCGAATCGGATCAACGAAGTTGACGCTGACGGCCTCCTCCAAGCCCATCAGGTTGCGTGTCAGCCAAGCCCGGTGCGCCCACGGGCAGGCCTTGCAAACATAGAGATGATAACGCCCCGCTTCAGGCGCTTTTACCCAATTGCGAAACTCGTCGGGCTGCCGTTCAAATGAGCCGTCCTTAATTTGTTCATCTGGAAATTGAGACATGGTAATGATCTTTTTTGAAGTGACTAAAAGTTTGCTTTTTCAAAGATGAAATTCAATCCGCTCAAAGCGCTCACTTCGTTTGAGGCGAAACATCGAACGAAAAATCGTCATCATCATTTTCTCGTGAGCGAAATCTTCAACACGTCCTCGATATAGCGTTCCACATACTCAGGCAATCCTGAGGCTTGTGAAATCTGCTTGAACCGCCTGGCAAGCTCACCGTTTTCATCACTGGCAAGATGCACAATGCGCCATGTATTGAGTGGCGCGTCTTCAGCCCCACTTACTCCGTGGACCACATGAAAGAGCGGCTGTTCAGGTGAAGCGACAATTGTCTGTCCCTCGTCATCTTCAATTTCGGACAGACCGATAAAAGTAACTTGCTGGCTTGCGTGGTTCAAATAGCAGGCCTCGATAACTACCCCAAAACTGTCGGGCTGCAACCAAAGCCGTTGCTCTGAGACACGGATAAATACTTCGTCGCCGTTTTCCAGCTCACGACGTCCCCAACTGCGTGCTGTACCCGATCGGATCATACCGGGAATGAAGAGATCGGGACGAAAGGCTTTCCTCACCTCCATGTCCCAGAGTTGGGCGCTGTTGAGAGCAAGCCCTTCAACGCTCTCATAATCATCGGCAAGGATCTGATTTACATCCAGCGGATCGAACTCAATGCTGGTATAGCCTTCGCTGTTCCAAGCGACAGCAAAGACCGCTTCGTGGTTGTCTTGATTCATACTGTTAATCATCTACTTCCAACTCTTCTTCCTGATATTGAAAATCGCTCAATCTCTGAACATCCAGTTTGGCGCAAACATGCAATAGCATGGATCGCGATCAACGGCGTGTCTCGTCAGCGTCTGCTGAAGATTCTATTTGGTCCAGTGATAAATCTATAAACGGCCACATGATATCGGGACAGAACTGATGTCCTTCATCGCCCCACTTCAGGCTGAACTTCGCCGAGGCGTCGGCTTGCTTGTAAATGTCCTGGACTCGTTGCATCGCACGCTCCACATCAACCAATGAGTGCAGTTCATCTTTTCGACCATGAACAGCCAACAATGCGCGTGGGGCTGCCAAGGCTCCAACGTCAGCCATGTCGCCAAGTGTGGTCTGAATTCGTGGAACCAGACAACAATCACAATGAAAAACAAAACCAGTAGCGCTGGTATAAGAAGTGAACGAGCAGCTGGGGACGGCGACAGAGATTCGTGTATCCAAAGCCGTGACGTAGACCGTCAAGACACCTCCACCCGAGTTGCCCAACATCACAATCCTGGCAGGATCCATCTCCTTCAGCTCATTTGTCGCCCAGTCCAGTAACCGTTGTGTGTCCCAGACACGCTCACCCATCGCCGTTCGCCCAGCCAGGAGACAGTGAATCAATTGAGCCCGGCATGGTCGGCCGCCGTGGCGATTCTTCAGATCGGGAATTTCAGTGACTTTAGCCAAACCTCGCGTGGCGGGAATCAGAACAATGAAACCTCGGCGAACAGCTTGGACTCCTACGTTGCTGCTGGTCGCCAATGCCTTCTTGCGATGAGCTTCGTCACGGTAAACACCAGCGTAGGTGTTCCAGCCATCCCAATCATGGCCATGCGAACAAATGACCAGTGGACGCCGTTTGCTAGTCTTTTCATCCGGACGCAGTAACCAGAACGGAATTGTAACACCAGGCTCAGTTTCAATTTCACCACGCTGTCTTGTATAACCATCCTCGGTTATTTTGTCATGAAGACGTACGACTGCATGGTGATCAGCTACATCTTCCCGAATCTGATTCAGACCCAGGAGGCTCTGCAGTTCATCACGCGCTGCTAATTGCCAGGCCTCGAAACCACC
>JAUIHU010000354.1 GCA_030432175.1 Verrucomicrobiia bacterium
CAAGCTTGCCAGCGAAGGCATGAAATTCACCCAGCACTACTCCGGCAGCACGGTTTGCGCGCCGACTCGCTGCAGTCTGATGAGTGGATTGCACACCGGGCATACGTTCATCCGAGGAAATCGTGAGGTAAAACCAGAGGGACAATGGCCCATTCCGGCCGACCTGGTGACGATCCCAAAAGTTCTCGGTCAGGCCGGCTATACAACCGGCATGTTCGGCAAATGGGGCTTGGGCGCTCCAGGCTCTGAGGGAGATCCGATGAACCAGGGATGGGATCGGTTTTACGGCTACAACTGCCAGCGAGAGGCTCACACTTATTATCCCACCCATTTATGGAGTAACGACGAGAAGGTGGCGCTGGACGGAGAAACTTACTCGCACGACCTGATTCTTAACGAGGCGAAAAAATTTATCCGCGATCATCATGAAGGTCCGTTCTTCGCTTATTTACCCATCACAATTCCCCACGCCGCCATGCATGCGCCTGAGGAAGAAATGAAACCCTGGCGTGAGAAGTTTCCACAGTTTGAAGATGTGATCGGGAAGTATAGAGGTCCGAATGTCCGCAATCCAGTCGCTGGCTTTGCTGCCATGATGACTCGAATGGACCGAGGTGTGGGTGAGATCCTCGAACTGATTCAAGATTTGGGTATTAGTGATAATACGATCGTCATGCTGAGCAGTGATAATGGTCCGCACCGCGAAGGCGGGCATCGTCCGCAATTTTTCAAAAGCGCCGGACCATTGAGAGGCATAAAACGCGATTTATATGAAGGAGGGATACGCGCTCCAATGATCGCCTGGTGGCCGGGGCGGATTGAAGCGGGTGTGGTTACGGATCATATTTCAGCGCACTGGGATGTGTTTCCGACTTTATGTGAACTGGCAGGAATGACTGCTCCATGCGATCTGGACGGGATTTCATTTGCGCCAACCTTATTGGGACGATGTCAGGATCAGGAGCAGCATGATTATCTTTACTGGGAGTTTCATGCTTATGGTAAACGGCAGGCGATTCGCAAAGGGCCCTGGAAGGCTGTGCGGTTGAATGTAGCCAAGAATCCTGATGCGCCGATAGAACTTTACCATTTACCCAGTGACATTCATGAAGACGTCAATCTGGCCGATCAGAAACCGGATATCGTGGAATCCATCCGCCCACTGTTCAAGAGCGCCCGGGTGGAATCGGAGGTGTTTACTCTGTTTCCTGGTAACTGAAGTGCGATAGTGAAGATTTAATTAGCCGCTGCGGTTAAAAAACTTTTCAGAACAGAGAGCCGGTATCAGATAGATCCCATCAATGCTGGCTTTTTGTTTGTGGAATGATGGAGGTGATGATAGATATTTAGTTAGTTTCTTTAGTAGGTCAGATCACTCTGTAGTTAATTGTTTCTATTTTTCTCTATATGAAGACTTCTTTGCCTTTGGTTAATAACCATGGATTTACCAGAACCGATTGCCTTGTGCTGGCGATTACTTTGCTCGTATTGCTGCTTCTTGGATCCTCAGCAATGGGCAATTCAAGATGGTCGAATGAAACGCAGGCGGCGCGATGTCGAATGAATCTGAAGCGACTTCAGGATGCGTTTCAAATGTATGCGGAGGACAACGACGGGACACTCGTTGTGAATGAAGACAATTCTTTTGGAGGATGGATACAGGAGAATATGAGTTTTGACGGATCACGAGTTCAGAATCGTTCTGCTGAATTCATGATGAATCCCGAAACTCATCTTCTATGGCCATATGTCAAAGACGCCTATGTTTTTCGGTGCCCATCAGACTACACTCAAGTCAGATTCAGAGGAAAATCTTATCAGCGTGTCCGAAGCGTCTCACTTTCTGGAGCCATGGGAACCGACCGTTTTGGTATCCAAGCCCGGGGTTTTTGGCTGCCAGCGTCGGCTGGGTGGCAGGTGTTCTCAAATTTGGCACAACTGGAGGCTGGTTCTCCGAGTTTATTGATCACATTTATGGTTGAGCATCCGGATAGCATTAATGATGGAACCTATGCATTCCAAATGCCCGGAAACCCAAGTAATTTTCCAGAATTCAATTCAGCTCAAACCAGATGGGTGGATTTCCCTGCCAGCTTTCATGGTGGAGGGGATTCCATTGCATTCGCTGACGGTAGCGTAGGCACACGTTATTGGACTGACCCAAGGACAATTGTGGGGCCCACGTACGGTTCAGGAATAGCTACTACTCCAAGTCAGGCTAACAACACGGACATCTTGTGGCTTGCTGCCAGAATGAGTCGGCCAAGGCAAAATTGACCCATCAATCCATGAACAATTTTACTAAAGTTTTAACTTCTTCTTTCTTGATTCAATGAGCGCATATTTGAAATTTCAGCGCCTGCTGGCTGGTTTAGCCTTGGTCGCTTGGACTCCAAATCCGGGAGAAGCACAGACTCCTGGAGCTGATCCTCTGGAATGGACTTCCTCCAGCCCTGTCCCCGGCGAGAGTTGGGTTTCCATCGGAACTCATAATGGGGTAACCGTGTTGGGTGGTTTGAGTGGTGATATTTATTATTCCAACGATCTGACTACCTGGAACAAGGCACAACGGCCTGGGTATGGTCCGATGTTGAACTGCATCTCTACCGCACATGGAGGCTTTATTGGCGTTGCTGACACAATGATCCTGATGTCTGAAGATGGCGCGAACTGGATGAGTTATGCTGTCGACAATGTGGGTGTGACTCAAATTGCGGTCTCGGAATGGGCTCAACAATGGGCCCTGACACAGGCATCCAATGAATCAGCATGGTTCATTAACGATGTGTCCAATCCTTTTGTTAATTATTACGACACCAGGACTCTGTTCCTTCCAGAGTTTACTCAAGGATCAGCCCTGAATTTAATCAAGACCTTTCTGCACGAGTTTCAATTGAATACGGATGGATCTGTCATCGGGGTTGGTGAATATGAACACCGTGAACCCATCGACGAAACTGAAATGGAATCTTTTATTCGCGGCTGGATCGCCAACTTCCCAAGTCTCAATGATACGGATGAGGTTCCAGATCCTCAGTCCATTTATTTGACATCCGGACCACTCTACAGCCTGGCTTCAAACCGGGAGATTTTTCTGGTGGTTGGAGCAGAGTTAGAATCCCGAAGCGCCATAAGTAACATTGACCATATCGGGCCTGACCGAGCGATTCTTGGAGGAAAGATTTATCGATCTGAAAATGCGAAGGACTGGGAAGAGGTACAAGTCGAAGCGGAGGAGATTCCTGTCTTTAAAGAAATCGCCTATCATAATCAGCGGTTTGTTGCTGTTGGACAAGATGGAAAAATCTGGTCCACTTCAGATGGTTTGACCTGGGAGACACAAACCCGAATTGAGGAGGAAACAGATTTCCAGGCGATCGGTTATTCAAATGGAACCTGGCTGGCAGCGGGGATTGATGGAGTTCTGGCAGTCGCTTCAGAGACGCCCATCCCTCCGGAAATTCCAACTGTGACAATCTGGTCAGAGGGTTACGCCGAGGAAGGCGTGGAAAGTCAGAAAGCTACGGTTTACTGGACCTCCGACTTGCCGCTCGATTTGAGTTTGGGTGAGGATTTGGAGTTTGAAACAGATGAAGCTGTCGCCACTATTAATCTGATTGAAAATCCAGAAAATAATTCAATGGCAGTACTCGAGTACGTCGCTGTATATGATCAGATAATGGAGGGAGACCAGTTTTTGGATGTCCAATTAAGTTCGGAATCTGATCAGTACCAAGTGGGCTGGCCTTCCAAGGTCAGGGTCAGGATCCAAGATTCAGCGACGGATCGCTGGAGGCAGCGTGTCTTTCAAGACAATGGAATCGAACAAAGAACTGCCGATCAGGATGATTACGATGAGGATGGATTTTCCAACCTTGTGGAAAGATTCTTTGGAACAAACCCATTTGCGCCAACACCAGCCGACGAATTTAAAATTAACTGGAATATTAAAGATGGTTCCAGAGTCCTCGCAACTCAGGTCTTCAATGAGATTCAGGATTTGAATATATATCTGGAATTTTCCGAGAATGGAGTTGATTGGGAATCATATCAACTTGGATACAGAGAATCAGAAGGGGATGCTTCACAGGATACTGGCATCAGGAAAGAAATTTATTGGAGATTGAGTTTTGAAAATAATAAAGCGTACTTCATTCGACTTTCTGCAGAACGACGCTGATGCGCTGTTGAATCCCTTCCATGGATAAGCGCCTGGCTGTGTAGAGATTTCACGTCCCTACACAGCAAAAGGAATTGGATCATTTTGAAGGAGTCAACGCCTGGTCCCAGTCTTTCCAGACGGGTTCATAACACAGCCTTTTGATCAATTCAGCTACAGCTTCCGGTGATCGCTCATCAGCGATGTCGAATTGGCCAGTGGCATTAGTGCTACGATTCTCCTGAGGAGCCCATTCACTCGAATTTTCAGCCAGCGCTTCAATACGACCTTTTTTCGTGTAATGAATCTTTTCTTTGCCAGCGCCAGTGTAACCACCCGGTTCTGTATGGCTCCCTGCGCTGATGAGAGTCACTCCAAGCGGGATTAATCCGTCTCGGAGATGCGCCGGTTCACGTGTTGAGAGGACAATCCCAATATCAGGAAATACGATGCGGTAGGCTGCAATTAACTGGATCAGTTCGATGTCCGACAAATGAGTTAGCGGATCAAAATCTCCGGCGTGAGGGCGCAAACGTGGAATTGAAATCGTGATTTGAGCTTTCCAGCAATGCTTGAGCAGGTAATCCACGTGGGCCGCCAGGCTGATCGCCTCCAGACGCCAGTCGCTCAAGCCGTGAAGAGCGCCGATTCCCAATCTTCTAAAACCGGCCGCATAAGCGCGTTCCGGTGTTTCCAACCGCCAATCAAAATGCTTTTTAGGTCCGGCAGTGTGCACCTCGGAATACACTTTTCGGTCGTAAGTTTCCTGATACACCACCAACCCTTCCGCTCCCGCTTCGACGATCGGCAGATAATCCTCAGTTTCCATTGGTCCGACCTCGTGAGAAATCGAAGGAAACCATTCCCGCACCGCCTTGGTACACTCAGCCAAATAACCATGCTCGACAAACTTCGGGTGTTCCCCGGACACGATCAGCAGATTCCGAAATCCCTGCCGCGCCAGTTCCTCCGCTTCTTTCACGACTTCATCGATGGAAAGCGTGACACGCAAGATCGGGTTGTCTCGGGAAAATCCACAATACTTGCAGTTGTTGACGCATTCGTTCGAAACGTACAAAGGAGCGAACATTCGGATCACTTTACCAAACCGGCGCTGAGTGATGGCTTGCGACTCGGCGCACATTCGCGCCAGAAATTCCTGGGATTGCGCAACCGGTGACAACAATGCCGCGAAGTCGCTCAGTGACTTCCTTCGCGCGTTCATG
>JAUIHU010000355.1 GCA_030432175.1 Verrucomicrobiia bacterium
CACTGTTCCTGGAAACACATGATCGGGGAGATTATGTCATGACCGGCAGAATCAAATCCCTGAATAGAAATATTCTTTCATTGGACCCCGGAGACACTCTTACTGCTCGTGATTATCAAATTATCTTGACCGCGCACATCGTGGTTAAAGAACGGGTTACAGGCATAGAAGTGGTCAACAGGGAAGTCACGGGTCGGACAAATCTCAGAATCGGATCAGATTTATCCAGCGCCGAAAGAATGGCAGCGCCGATGGCGGCCGAGTCACTTGCTTATAACATTGTTTCTTCTGTTGTGGACGGCGATTTCTAGGGTCCCAACCTATCCAAACTGCTGCAAGCGCAACCAAAACCCAACGAAGTTCCATAAAAAATTTGACATATCAACAAATTGAGAATAAGTCTCATTATCATAAGTTGATCGGTCTGAACCACACACGGTTGCTGATTACTTGTTAATCAAACTGGATTATAGAACTAAAAATACATATTGGTGACATGAGAACATTTTTACAAAATTTTTTAATATCTTCCATTCTTTGGATCAGCTTGCTGCAAACTCAGGCGCATTCTGTTTATTTCGAGCCTCAGGAAAATGGTGACCTGGTCATTCGATTTGCAGAGTTCGGAGATGACTATGAAGAGTCTCCTGGGTTTCTGGATTATCTGGACCATTTAACGGCCTGGAATATCGGCGAAGCTGCTGAGCCAACTGCGATAGACCCTAAAAAGCAGAAACAAGGTTTTTTCCTGGACATTAAATCGACCGATGTCGTCTGTGCTGACACAGGATTTCCAGTAACAACTCGTGGCAGCAGTCCTGCCAGAAAGCCTTATTTTTACGCAAGATGGGTTTCTGATTTCACGCAGAAAGCCAGACCATCCATGACTTTGGACTTGGTTCCAACAGGAAAACAAGGGGAAGTACAAGCATTCTTCAGAAACAAACCTTTGGCTGGCGTAGAGGTATCATTGTTTACCCCCAACCTGAATGATGAAGTCTATAAGGCTGATGAGAATGGAATCATTCAATTCAAAACAAATCCCGAAGAAAAAGGTCTGTACATGCTGAAAATCGAACGGTATCGGGAAGAATTACCAGGATTCGATCGTGGTGTTGCTTACGTATTAACCAGTCACAATTGTTCCATCACTTTCAAGCAATAGACATGTGATTGGATGGCGCTTCGCCGCAATCAAATCTCAAAAAGAACATGCACCGGAGGATCACCAGAAAGCTGGCTATCCTCCGCTTTGATTTGCTCCATTCATCCACCAGGAGATTATTGGTCTTGAACCGGAGTGTTCTTGAGGCAACATTCTTTACCCGATTCAGATCTACAGCCAGTTTTCGCTGGTCCAACAGTTTTACCCAATTCCAAAAGTTCAGTGATTGCATGAACATTGGCTTCGCTGCTGGCTTTCAAGCCCTCGATTGCTGGCGTCGTGTCTTTATCTGCAGCCGTGGGATGAGCTACATCATGTTCTTCCCAGCCATGAGCAACAAATCGGCTGACAATACCGGCGTGATTCCGCGCAACTTTAACAGCTTCTTCGGTTTTTCCTATGGCAGTCACCTGGATTCCGTTTTCGATCTTCTGGATACGAATATCCACATCGTCGTAATGCCTTACAAATTCCTCGTAGGCTGGATCCCACCTGCGCACCATCAATCCCTTGTCCAATCGGGCTTCCATCTGTCGTACATGGGATTGAATCATTTTTGCCATTTCTGGATTGTCCGATGTGGTCTTGGATACATACCCATCTTCCGTCAGTTTAACTTCTCGATTGAACTGATCGTGATTGGTGAAAAGGCTGTGAATGGTTTCGTGAGCTTCTTGAGACATTCCACGCCCGCCACGACCACGCATACCGCCACGCGGAGGAGCTTCCGCTGTAGCTTCCGCGGACGCTGGCTCTGCTTGTGTCAATGCTTCAGACTCACAAACCTTGGCTGAGCCCGGCTTCTGACAATTCTGGCAACTTTTACCTGGACCATTAGCTCCATCGACAGCAGGGCCTCCGGCAAAGGCGATCCATGTCAGCGCGACCAAGGTTCCAGCTCCTGTAAGGAAAACGTTTGATTTTTTCATAAGCATTTTGAGGGATTCAGATTTCTGTTTATTATCCATAAATAACCATATAGTAATAATCAAGAAAAAAGTTTCCTCTTTCTCTGTTTGGTTCAATCCTGGATATTGTTTGGAAAAATCATCAACTCAGAAAAAAGCTGTGGAAATTTACGAAAAGTCCAGGTTCGAATATGATAAAAATCGCGCTCACATTGATCGGTATAAAAATTCTGGTACTAACCGCCGCTGTTACCCTTTCTCCTGATCGGGCTGGGTTGAAATCTGTGAAGGCTCTTGTCAGGGCGAAGTTTCCAAAAGCAAGACAGCTTTCCACTGCAGAATTGAGTCAATGGTTGGAATCTGAAGAAAAACCGAAGATTCTAATCTTGGATATCCGCGAAAAAGCAGAGTTTGAGATCAGTCACTTGCCTGGAGCGGTTTGGGTGCATCCTGATACTCCTTATGAAAGGGTCTTGGAACAAATCAAGCCAGCTAAAATGGTGGTCGCTTATTGCTCAGTTGGTTATCGGTCTTCACAGTTCATAACTCGTATTCAAAAAGCAGGAAAAAAATCGGGAAAAAATCTCAACTTTTGGAATTTGGAAGGTTCCATATTTCAATGGGCGAACGAAAATCGCCCTCTGGAGAATCTTGATGGCGAATCAGTTCTGAAAGTTCACCCGTACAACAAAACTGCTGGCAAGATGTTGGATCCTGCGCGTCGAGCTGCGGTTGATCCGGTCAAATAACGCCAGAATCCAATACCATGAATTCTGGCCGGTCAATTATTGATACTTGGGTTACTTCAAAAACATCGGTTTGATAATGGAATTAATCGATGGAAATGTGACGGTGTACACCATAGCGGATTGCATGACTTGATTCAATCTATCAATGAAGTTTTTATGGTTTAATTCAGATTGTGCTTTTTGAAATAGCTCTAAATATCGAGGATCACTCGTATCAAGAATCCATGAATCTTCTGTTGTATACTTCACGGGCCAGGAATCCTGTGGGTTTATTCTCGCATCACTGACATGGGTTAAACTGGATATTTTGGGCAGGAAACTATCCAGTTCATCATCCACGATTTTAGCGTGAGATAGTTCCAATTTGTAACTCCCGGCAACTTTCCACGTATGCTTGCCGTTTTGTTCACCTGTATAAGCTCTGACCTCTAAATTAACAGCTTCAGGGATCTCCCACTGACCCACATCAATGAATTGGCTCACCGTGTAAACCCCTGACACAAAACCATCTGGCAGCCGCAATTCCCATTGCTTCAATTCTCGTAGTCGATCTTTACCAATATAGTTTTTCCAAATATAGGGTGATTTTGTGGCGCTTATTGATTTTTCTTTATCGGCTACCCATTGAATTGATTTCGGTAAAAATGGGGATTTTGTTGAGAATTCAGCTTGGACATTAAAAGAATGAGCTTCTGGATCAGATCCAGGGAACAACCAAGGCGGAAAAAATGTCTGTTCTTCTTTTCGAACAGTTGCAGAGCAATAAGCCAGCCAGGGCAATTGCTCCATGTATCCACCGAGTGGATTGACACCTGGAATTACACTGCCAAAGGAAACATTGCTGGCATTCTCTGTTATTAGACTAAATACATTTTGTTTATCACAGCCAATTTCTCGGATCCCATTCCCCAAAAACTGTTTTATTTTCCAACCATCTTGGGAGATGGTGATTTGCAGGGGTAGTTCGTGACTGGCAAAAATCGAGCCATCCTGAGCAAATGAAACTGCAGACAGTTTGCTGTCCAGGATTATTAATTCAGCTCGTAAAAATGTTGTTTGAAGCAAAGACAAGCAGATTACAAGAGCGACAACACAGTATTTGGAAGTATTCGACATCGTTTATTGCAGGTTGAGTTAAATCTATTCGAATCTGGATGGTGAAAAGAATGATTGCTAGGATCATATCTTCCAGTTAATAAACTTTCCGGCAAGCCAAATATTAGACTTCGGAAATCTTTTAAGTCTCTAAAAATATGACAAACTTCCCAAAGATTCATCACGGTAGGTTCTTAATTGATTTTACCTGGAAACTATATTTTCACTTTTTGGTCCTCACATTGATTTTCCCCTCAACATTGGGTTGGAGCGCTTCAATCCAGCTAACTGAATGGGAAAAAACCCTTGGTATTCCTGAAACCTTTCCTGAAGTAGGCACGACCTACACCGGAGTTATCCATAAACCGTACAATCATGCGGAGTTTGAGTTTCAAGTGTACGATTCTGAGACACAGACGTACTATGGTGAGTTCTTCAGCTTCAATGTAGACTTCAGCCTTGTGGGGGATATTTTTCACCCTTACATTCAGCCTCCGACTTCAGCGAAGTTTTCCATGAAAAGAGATCCTTCAGATCAATGGAAGATCGAGGTTCACTATGAAGTGGAAGGGGTTAAGGAGGTTCAATCTGTGAGGTGGATTCGCACCAGTTATGGTCCGGCGCTGATTGGGAATGTCCGGCCGATTAAGGACCGTGAGATGTTTTTGATTTCCCCATTCACTCACCTCAAACCCATTGAGGAATCGCATGCCTTTGTGGAGCGATCGATCGAAAAACCCAAAGTGGTATCTGGTGGCACAGTCAGACGTTTGACCTCCAGTGATGGATTGGCCCATAACGCAACCCGATGCATCACCCAAACTTCAGATGGCGCGATATGGGTGGGCACCGTTTCGGGACTCAGTCGATATGACGGGTTGGGCTTTACAAACTTTCACCCTAACAGCTCTCCTTCCCTGCCGGATGAAAATGTACGCGCTTTGCTGGAACTTCAAGACGGGCGTCTGGCTGTCGGGACCAAGTCGTTGGGAGTGTTCATTTTTGACGGCGAGCAGTTCAGTCCCACTCCATTAACCAGAAGTTTTGAGGATTCCACGCGACCCATTCTGGACATGCGCCAGACGCCTGATGGAACCCTGTGGATTAATGACTTTCAAAGCGCTTATTGTTTGCGTCCGGATGGCGCTCTGCGTTCGATATCAGTGGATGAAGTCAACCCTAATTATTTTGAATATAATTACTTCGCTAATAATTTCCAAAATATGGCCACATTTGGCCAAGACTCAATCTTGTTAGCGACAGCAGAATGCCTGTTCCGATGGGCCCCCTGGGGAGATAAAAATAATGAGTTTCTATATTGTGGCCGGTTTAATATTTAGGTTCTTCGGACAATTTAGTGGGTAAACCTGGAAAGAAAAATGGAAAATGAGGGTCCCAAAAGAGTAAAGTTCATGGATGGATCCATTAGCGAAGCATTACGGACAATTACTTGGGA
>JAUIHU010000356.1 GCA_030432175.1 Verrucomicrobiia bacterium
CACTCCGTTGTGATTGTGGTCCGCAACTGCACCTGGCCATGGAGCAAGTCAAAGAAGCGGGAGCGGGAGTGATTTTGTATATGCGTCAAGAAGGCAGGGGGATTGGATTAGCGTCAAAAATCAAAGCCTACAAACTGCAGGAAATGGGCTACGACACCGTGGAAGCCAACCTGAAGCTGGGTTATCCGATGGACCTGAGAGAATATGGGGTTGGAGCGCAGATTCTGGCCGATCTTGGATTAAAGAAAATCAAGCTGATGACGAACAATCCCAAGAAAGTCGTTGGCCTGGATGGATATGGATTGGAAATCGTGGCGCAAGTTCCGATCAAGGCTCCGTCAAATACTCACAATGAAAGATACCTGCAAACAAAGAAAGATCGCATGGGGCATATGATATAACTAGCCTGAAAAGCTGAAAAAACAGCGAAAACTTTCCTTTCTCTGCATTGACGAAACCGACTTGAGTGTAGCATATTCGGCGAATGGATTTTGATATCACTTCCCACCTGGCCAAGTGGGAATACGAACCGGGAGAATTGATGGTCCGCCGATTTACCGGCAAGGACGGGTTGGAGAAAATCCAGCTTCGCATCGATCTCGGTTTGCTGCAAATGAATGCCAAGGGCCGACCAGACGGGAAAAAGCCCTTCGGATACGAGTCGTACTTTGATTATTATAAAGATCAGTGGAGAAAAATTAAACTACAGAAAGAGGCGCCTCGCTTTTCATTAGGGGAGGATGAAACCTCAGAGTTGCAACAGGAAGCGCTTCAATATCAACACCGTTATATCTGCTTTTTTCAGATCGAAGACTATCAGGGTGTGCTGCGTGATACCGAACGCAACATCAGCGCCTTTGATTTCGTTGAGAAATACGCCCGTTCTGAAGATCTCGCCTGGGCGGTTCAACAGTTTCGTCCACAAGCTTTGATGATGCGCCGCAGAGCAATGGCCGCCTTATGTCTGGAGCAGGATGACTACGATGGAGCGGTACGCTGGATCACCCGAGGCATCCAGGAAATCCAGAATTTCATGGAGGAATACAGCTCCTACGACATGCATGAATCCTCCGAGGAGTTAGAATCCTTGCAGGGTTGGCTGGAGGAGATCCAACGCAGTCGCCCCATGTCCGAACAGGAAAAACTCCAGAATGCGCTGGATGAAGCAGTCAGGAGAGAAGACTATGAAAAGGCTGCAGAATTCAGAGACGCTTTAAAATCTCTTCAGCAAAAAAACGGGTAATCCCGCTCTGGTTCCACTCGTCAAGCTGGGATTCATGGCTCCCGGGACTCACAAAAAGCTCCAATTGCCCCTTTTATAACTATATCCTCATATTTTCCTTGATCTATATCGGCGCTAAATCGTAACTTTAATGCAGGCCGAAGACATAATTTGAATCGATTCTTTTTAGACTAAAACCTGGTTCGAGATTGTCAGCGCTGGCAGCTCGAGCCCAATGGACGTTGTTGTATTGCGTCTGGAAAGGGATTCGATGATGAAACAATTAGCGTTTGGAGCGCTCATTTTAACTGCTGTGTGGGGAAACACACAGCCCTTGTCCGAGGCCATTAATTTCCCAGGTCTCGAACTCAGTCCTTCTGGGAATGCGAGTTGGTTCATTCAAGAGACCGATACCTATGACGGTATTTCTGCTCTTCAGTCGGGAGATATTTCTGATTCTCAAAGCTCCACTATCAGCGCGCAGGTGGAAGGTCCTGGAACTCTGGTTTTTTACTGGAAAGTCGAATCAGAAGGTCCTGACTATTTCAGATTTTTCGTGGATAACATTCAAGTTTCAAGGATCAGTGGAAGAAGAGATTGGCAACGATACGAGATCGTTCTGGAGGAACCCAGAACATACGGCATTGCATGGACCTACAACAAAGACGGCTCTGTTTCTATCGGCCGTGACGCTGCCTGGTTGGATGCAGTTTCATTTGGAAACCTGGAGGTTAGTTCAACCCGACAAAAAATTTCCCACGAAAACCAAAGTTTCAATGTTGAGGTAACCGGAGATGGATCCTGGGCCGCGGCTTCCAGCATTGAATGGGCCACCGTTCAACCTCCATTCGGTGAAGGTCCTGGCTCAGTCACGGTAACCACCACATTGAACGAAGGAGTCTGGCGTCGAGTGGACCTGTCGATTGCGGGGCATACGATTGTCTTGGACCAGGAAGCTGAACTTTCTTCAGGTAACGCCGTAAACAATGACGAGGTCTGGCTGAAGCCTGTGATGAACGGCCAGCCCATGTGGTTTACCCAGACTGAAGAAACCCACGATGGAGTGGACGCATTACAGTCTGGCGATTTAGGCAACAATGGCTGGGCGGCAGTTCAGGCGGAAGTCAATGGTCCGGGCATATTATCCTTCTGGTGGAAAGTTGAATCCGAAGGCCCTGACTATTTACGCTTTAAACTGGATGGCGAAGTCCAGAACTCCATCTCGGGCATCAACCGCCCCTGGGCGCTCATGACCTATGAACTTCCTGAAGAACGGACCTATGAACTGGAATGGATCTATCAAAAGGACAGTTCCGTTTCACAAGCCAGGGACGCTGCCTGGCTGGATGAAGTCTCTTTTGGAACCTTTGAAATCTCAGAAGACCGATCCAATCACTCCTTTGAGGCTCAGACGCACACGGTTGAATTGACCGGTGAAGGCAGTTGGTCAGTAACAGAGAACCTGGATTGGGTGACTGCATCTCCCAGTCAAGGGTCCGGTTCGGCAGAGATTACGTTCACACTGACCGAGAATACCGATCGCTTGCGTCGCGCAGATATTTACATTGGCGGTCTACATCATGTGCTAACTCAGGATGTGCAACTTTCCACCGCTGATGCGATCAATAACCCAGTCGTGCAACTCACCCCTGTCGTCAATGGATACCCACTTTGGTTTACCCAGAGTGAAGAATCTCACGACGGAGTCGATGCACTGCAGTCCGGAGATTTGAGCAACAGTGGTTGGGCTGCCGTTCAAGCGGAGGTGACTGGTCCTGGAACATTGTCATTCTGGTGGAAAGTAGATTCAGAAGGTCCCGATTATCTGCGATTTAAATTGGACGGAGAGGTCCAAAACTCCATTTCAGGACTCAATCGTCCATGGTCACTGATGACCTATGAACTTCCAGAAGCGCGTACTTACCAACTGGAATGGATCTATCAAAAAGACAGTTCCGTTTCCCAAGGCAGCGACGCTGCCTGGCTGGATGAAGTTTCTTTTGGAACCTTTAATGTTCAACCGCTCACGATCAAGGCTCCACACAACGCCAGTTCTCAAATCATTCAAGTCTCCGGGGCCGGAAGCTGGTCTGGCAAAGAGATTTCAGACTTTGCGGTATTGGAATCGGATACTGGAGTAAACGACGGGGCAGTTGTCATTAATCTTCCATTAAATGAAGGCGATTGGCGCTACACCGAGATTTCAGTCGCCGGTAAAATAGTTTTGCTAGACCAGGAAGGAGCGCTGACAACCAACGAAGCCGTGGATAACCCGGCGATTCGACTTTCACCAGTTATAGGAACCGCATCCTGGAAAACGGAACCCACTGGGGGGGTGGAAGACGGGAGTGTCCTGCGCAGTGGGCAGATTAGAGACAATGGAATCTCATCCATGGAGACTTGGGTGTATGGTCCGGGAGAGTTCTCATTTTACTGGAGAACCGACTCCGAAGGCTCTGATCGTTTGAGTCTTCGAGTAGATGGAACGCCAATGGGAAATATTTCTGGTCCAGGAAGAGCATGGGCTCCGATGACTATCCAGCTGGAAGATGGCAGATTATATCACGTGGAATGGAGGTATGCTAAAGATGGAAGCATCGGTCAAGGCGCTGACGCTGGCTATGTTGACCGTATCGTGACACCTAATTCCCAACTGGACTGGGCCGCCAGATACTTTACAGGCGAGGAACTGATGAATCCGCAAATCAGCGGACCAGATGCAGATCCGGACATGGACGGAGTCCCAAACCGGATTGAAAGAGAACTGAATTTGAATCCGGTGAACTCAAATTCCACGGTAAACATGTCGATTGTGCGATCAATGGAAGGTTCGATGAGTCTACAAGTCCAACCGATTTTACCAAGCATACCATTCCACATAGAAAGAACGTCGAATTGGATAGCCTGGGAACCTGTTTCCAATTCACTCATCAATATGGATAATGATATGGCAACCATGCTGTTGACTGATTCCACAACTGGATCCATGTTCTTCAGACTTATTTGGAGTGAATAAAAAATCTAAGAACCAGAAAGAAACTCAGCGCTTCCGTTGAGGAAATAAATGTCGCAAAGCCGGTTGTTGCATGAATTAATCCCGTAATTGACCGTTGGAAACGTAGATTTCCAACGGTCCTCTAATAAGTTTTTTCAAGTTGTCAAAAAGCTTAAAAACGCAATTTCCAAGGAGAAATATTAATAAATTTTAATCAACGAACATCCTTGGGCCATCGATGTCCAACCGGCAATGATTTACTCAAAATCCGGTTCAAAGATTGAAACCTTAAGAAAGCCTCTATCCAGGGTGGTTGCAATTCTATTTGGCATTGCAATTATATCCTTGGTTCCCTCGCAACTGGACTCTTTTCATGGTGAGCTTTATGAATTATCAGGCTTTTTGTTGTTAATCCTTGCTGCAATGGGAAGAATTTGGTGCAGCATCTATATATCTGGA
This sequence comes from Verrucomicrobiia bacterium, assembly GCA_030432175.1. Taxonomy (GTDB): domain Bacteria; phylum Verrucomicrobiota; class Verrucomicrobiia; order Limisphaerales; family JAUIHU01; genus JAUIHU01. The sequence continues at coordinate 4,677 of JAUIHU010000356.1, forward strand.
AGAAAAGACAGGGAGTTATGCGTTTTTGGGCCTTATGCACACTGTAGAAATCCTCTCTATTTCTTCTCTTTTCTCGGAGTCACAGGAATTGGTTTAGGGCTACAATCGGTTTTTCTCACTCTGACAATGTCAGCTACTTATTTGTTTGGGTATTATTTTATCATACGCAGTGAGGAAAGCAGGCTTGAATGGATTTTTGGATCTGAATTCAACACATATCGCGAAAGAACCCCGAGATTCTTTCCTCGATTCTCGGGAGGTCAGACCATTGAACAGCATTCTGTTAATCCAAGAATAATAGAAAAATCTCTCAGGGAAGTTGTATGGTTCCTGCTGGCCATTGTTTTTATTGAAGTTGTTGAAATGGCACATTCCAAAGGGATTATGACGATGGGACACTTTCCATTTTAATTCACTACAATCTTTTCGATAACTTCAGGAAAAACAATTTTTGGAACAGAAATTTTTCGAAAATATTATCTCACCTCTGTTGCCAATGAAGTTGCTGTTAATTATTTCCTAATCCGGTGAAGGCAACTATGCTTCGCGCATGAAGAGTCAATCACCGAAAGCAGAGACCCCTTCAGTATGGTTGGCAATGCTTTGCGCCGGGCTGGCTGGAGGGATGGGATGGGGAATCCGAGGACAGTACGGACACGAATCCGGGGCCATGATAGCTGGTGTCCTGG
>JAUIHU010000357.1 GCA_030432175.1 Verrucomicrobiia bacterium
AGATGAGTTGGGTGGGGACATCTGGTGGGCATATCGATCACTCGACCAAAACGGTCCAATCCCCGGTAAATATCCCCGCCATCCCCACCAGATGTCCCCACCCAACTCATCTCCACTCCCGGCTGGCTGTAATCGATTTCCACTCGGCGATCCAGTCCCAAATAGGAGTAAACGACTCGGTCCGTGCTCCCCTCTTTGATCGCTCTCACTCGACTGACTCGATCATCGATACTTCCAGAAGAGCCATAATCATAAGTCAACGCCAATCCATCGGGAGTGGTCATTCCAGTCCTTCGAATGTGATTGGATGCCCCATCGGTGTAGGAGTAAGAGACATAAGGAGTCGTGCTTGTGTTTACCGCGCCAGAGTGGGACTGGTATTCACGGGTGATTTGCGCAAATCCATTAAACTCACGCTCCACCTCATTCACGACATTCCCCATGGTTTTGGATGAATTGTCATACGAAGTCACCTTGGACACCATGCCTCGGAGTTCGTAGGCGCGGGTGATGCGTTTCACCTCCCCGTCCACCCCGGAAGAAAGAGTTAAATTTTACCCCCAGAGTAGTATTTTCAAAGCAATTTCCCATAGCTGGTTAAACCCAGGTTGATGGGCAACTTACTCCTGATACAGAAACGCAAACCGCAATACGAATGCCAACGTCAGTCCAAGGGTGACCCAGTTTAATTGTTTGTGCTTGCCGCTGAACAGATGGATCAGTGTGTAAATAATACAGCCTGCCGCCAGTCCATCAGCGATTGAGAAGCTGAGGGGCATGAGAATCGCCGTTAAAATCAAAGGCGCGACTTCTGTGATTTCTCCCCAACTTTTAAAGTCTCTCAGTGAACTGACCAAAAGTATGGCGACGAAAATCAATGCCGGCCCTGTGGCGTATGCAGGGATGGATGCCGCAACGGGCGAGAAAAATAATGTCAGCAAAAACAAAACCGATATGACGAGCGCTGTTAATCCAGTCTTCCCTCCAGCTGAGATACCTGTATTACTTTCGATATATGTCGTCGTAGTAGATGTCCCAAGCAAAGATCCGGCCACGGTTGCAGCGCTGTCTGCCAGCAAAGCTCTTTCCACTTTTTGAACCTGACCATTTTCATCCATAAACCCACCCTGCTTGGCAACAGCGATCAAGGTGCCGCTGGTGTCGAAGAAATCTACAAACAGGAGGGATAACACCAATGCAAGAAATCCGAAGTCCAGGGCAGGTTTCCAGTTCAGTTGGAGAAATGTTGGAGCGAGCGCCGGTGGCATGGAAACGATTTCCGCTGGCGGTTTGGCATTATCGTCCAAAACCCAACCGAGCAAAGTCACCACAATGACTCCTGCAATCACCGCCCAGGGTTTTCCACGGGAATGAAGAGCGGCGATTATGATCAATCCCAGTATTGCCAATAAAAATGGGATGGATCGCACATTTCCCATGGAAAGCAATGTTCCCTCGCCTGGGACCACAATTCCAGAGTTCTGAAATCCAATCACCGCCAGGAAAAGTCCGATTCCGACGGTTGCTCCGGTTTTCAAACATTCCGGCATGTCACGTATAATGGTTTTTCGAACTGGCGAGAGGCTTAGGATCACAAAGATAATTCCAGACCAAAAAACCGCGCCCAAAGCTTGATTCCATGTATATCCAGCGCCCAGGACGATGCTGTACGCAAAAAATGCATTGAGTCCCATGCCAGGAGCCAACGCAATAGGATGATTCGCCAATAGCCCCATCAATCCGGTCCCCAGCGCCGCCGCCAGGCAGGTTGCAACAAATACTGCTCCAAAATCCATCCCGGCATCGGACAGAATCCCGGGATTCACCGCAGCGATGTAAACCATAGTGATCCACGTGGTCAAACCAGCAAGAGCTTCGGATCGCGCAGTCGCGCCCTTCTTTTTAAGCTGAAACCATTGATCCAACATTGACGATTAATTTACTCGCAAATTAAGGCCGCTTGAAAGCTGCAAATTGTTGAGTTTGAAATGACCTCAAATGAGGGTATTGCGGTAAAGAGCCTGTCAGACTAGCATATTTTTAATATCCAGAAAAAGTAAACAGTCCAGTTTCAGGCGTATGTTAAATTGCAAGTTCAAATCCATCCTTTCCAATCTTGCTGCGATTACGATATCGACAGGATTTCTTTCATTCTACTCTCCTCAATTATCAGCTGAGCATTGGGCTTTCGAACCCATTCCTCGAGGCGCTCATGCTGATCTAGATTCAGTAGTCGAATGTACCAATCCTATTGATGTCTTCATTGATAACGAACTGGAGGAACGCGGTCTGCACCGCTCCCGAGAAGCCGATCGACGCACTTTGATTCGCCGCCTTTATTTCAACCTGCTGGGAGTTCCGCCAACTCCGGATGAGGTCACTCGTTTTATGAATGATCCCGATCCGAATGCTTTTGAAACATTGGTTGATCAAACTTTGAATGATCCACGGTATGGCGAGCGATGGGCTCGGCACTGGCTGGATGTCATTCGATTCGCTGAAACGAATGGTTTTGAAACGAACCGTGAACGACTGAGCGCCTGGCGATTCAGAGACTACGTGATCGCCGCATTCAATGACGACAAACCTTATGATCAATTTGTGAAAGAACAAATCGCCGGGGATGTCTTTGGCGCCGATGTAGGAACTGGTTTTCTGGTGGGTGGTCCGGTGGATATTGTAAAAAGTCCGGATCCGGAACTTACCGCCAAGCAGCGTGCGGATGAATTGGACGACATGGTGAATACCACTGGAACCGCCTTCATGGGCTTAACCCTCGGTTGCGCCCGATGCCACAGTCATAAGTTTGATCCGGTTTCTCATGAAGAATATTATTCCATGACCGCCATGTTTTCTGGAGTGCGCCATGGTGAGCGCTCCGCTCCCGTGGACTCCAAAGTTCGAGATCAAATTCAAGCGCTGGATGAAGAAATCGCTCAGCTGGAAAAGAAACTGAATCCATTCCTGAATGGAACAACCCGCACGGTTGATCCCAGCGCTAAAAATTCAGGACCACTCCCGCCGGTGAATGCCAGATTGAATGTCGAGGAGTTTGAAGCTGTTGAAATCAACGCGCTGCGTTTTGTTATTTTCGCCTCGACAGGCAGCGAACCTTGCATTGATGAACTAGAAGTTTTTGAGAATGAGAAAAATGTAGCGTTGGCTTCATTAGGTGTGAAAGCTTCAGCTTCGAGCGCCCTCCCTGGATATTCCATTCACAAAATTAAGCACCTCAATGATGGCAAAACCGGTAACAATCATTCCTGGATCTCCAACGAAACCGGGCAGGGTTGGGCTCAATTGGATTTCCCTCATCCGGTGACCGTCAATCGCATTCAATGGGGCCGGGATCGTGATGGCAATTTCAGTGATCGTGTCGCAGCTCTTTACCGGATCGAAGTGAAACAAACCAATGGGGAATGGAAAACCGTTGCCAGTTCAGATCAACGTCAAAAGTTCGCAGGAAATATCCAACGCCCCGAGCGCCCAGCTTATCTACTGGACGGGTTGGATCCAGCAGTCGCGGATCAGGTCCGAGCCTGGATGTCCGAGATTGCAGCCAAAGAAGAGCAAAAGAAAAAATTATCTAATCAACATAAAATTTACGCTGGGAATTTTGTTGAACCGGATCCGGCCTACATTCTTCATCGCGGCGATCCCATGATGAAAAAGGAACGAGTCGCCCCGGCCACTTTATCGATTTATGAACCATTGAAGCTGGAAAAAGGCGCGCCAGATCAGGAGCGCAGGAAACTGTTGGCTGAATGGATCGCAGACGAAAGGAATCCACTGACTTCACGAGTTATCGTTAACCGCGTCTGGCAATACCATTTCGGGGTTGGCATTGTGAATACTCCGAGCGATTTCGGAACCAATGGCGCTGAACCCACCCATCCAGAACTGATCAACTGGATGGCTGATTTTTTGATGTCGAATGGTTGGAGTATTAAGAAACTTCAAAGAAAAATTGTTCTCTCTGAAACCTGGAAACAATCGAGTCAGCCGAATCCTGAAGCTTTACGAGTGGATGCCGGCAGTCGATTGCTATGGAGATTTCCTCCACGCCGCATGGAAGCCGAGGCGATTCGTGACAGTATTCTCTCAGTCAGTGGATTGCTCGACAACACGATGGGCGGTCCCAGTTTTTACCTGCACGATGTGGACCGGGAGAATGTTTATCATTACCACCCGAAAGAAGAATTCGGACCCGAAGACATGCGTCGTATGGTTTATGCATTCAAGGTGCGTATGGAGCCGGACGCCATTTTCGGATCCTTCGATTGTCCGGATGGATCGCTGGCGGTGCCCAAGCGATCCGTTTCCACCACACCACTGCAGGCGCTGAACTTGTTCAACAGTGAATTCCTGATCGATCAAGCCGAAGCGTTGGCGGAGAGACTGGTTTCCGACGCTGGCTCCAATCTGGAGAATCAGGTCGAACGGCTTTGGATGTTGAGTTTCAGTCGTGAACCCAAAGCAGAAGAGAAATCCGATGCCGTTCAATTTGCCAGCTCATACGGAGTGGAAGCGCTTTGCCGAGCCACGCTGAACTCCAATGAATTTCTGTTCATCCCTTAAACCAATTTAATACTTCAAGAAGATTTATATTACTATGCGTTCTCATCCATTGATGAACCGAAGACAGTTCCTTTCACAGACAGGAACCGGACTGGCCTCAATCGGGCTGGCGCAAATCCTGAGTCAGCAGGGATTGCTCGGCGCTGAAAAACCGTTTCGCCCGGAAATTGATTCCGGAAAACCCTTTGCGCCCCGGCCACCTCATTTCCAACCCAAAGCCAACCGGGTGTTGATGATCTTTTGCAGCGGCTGCAGTCAGTTGGATACGTTTGATTACAAACCGGAATTAATCCGTCATCACGGTAAACCCATGCCTGGAGCCGACAAACTGGTCACCTTTCAGGGGCAACAAGGAGCTTTGAACCAGAGTCCCTGGAAATTCCGCCCTTACGGTAAATCCGGCAAGATGGTTTCTGATCTCGTTCCTCACCTGGGTGAAATGGTAGATGACATGTGTTTCATCCACTCCATGAAAGGGCAGACCAATACCCACGGACCAGGCGAGAATTTCATGTCAACCGGATACACATTGGATGGATTTCCTAGCGTTGGATCCTGGGTGACTTATGCATTGGGGACCGAGGCGGAAGAGCTGCCCGCATTTGTCGCCATCAATGACCCACGAGGGCTCGCACGCAGCGGTAAGAACAACTTTGGGAACGGTTTTCTGCCAGCCGCGTTTCAGGGCGCCGACTTTAATGCCAAGCATCCCCCGAACAACCTGCGGCGCCCGCCGAGTCTCACCGCGGACGCTGATCGTCGCACGAATCACCTGTTGCAGCGA
>JAUIHU010000358.1 GCA_030432175.1 Verrucomicrobiia bacterium
GTGGACAGGCAAACAGGTCGGAGCGACTACCGAATTGATCTGGCTGTAAAACATCCAGAGGATCCGGAAAGGTACATTCTTGGGATCGAGTTGGATGGTCCGGTTTACCGAGACGCAGCCAATGCCAGAGACAGAGAACGACTTCGTAGGTCGGTACTGGAAGGACTCGGATGGCAAATCTGCCGAACCTGGTCTACCGACTGGTACAGAGACATTGATCGAGAGAAACAAAGGCTCCTGCAAAAAATAGAGACAGCATTAGAGTCAGACCAGTCAGACCTGTCAGACCCGTCGGACCCGTCGGACCCGTCGGACCCGTCGGACCCGTCGGACCCGTCAGACCCGTCAGACCCGTCAGACCCGTCAGACCCGTCAGACCCGTCAGACCCGTCAGACCTGTCAGACCCGTCAGACCCGTCAGACCTGTCGGACTTACTGGCGACACATGTGCCTATTGCTGTAAGCGGGCTATACCAACTCCTTGCTCAACGCTTGAGCATCAAGCGGCTCACTCCCAAATGGAAATCTCACATCGACTCACTTATTCCTGGTGAATTTCATCAATCAAACCAGCATGGCGATGTCTTTATCTGGAAAAGCATTGAGCAAGAACACTCCTGGAGGGAGTTTCGCCCTGCTGCAGATGCTTCAGAACGCCGAAAATGGGATCACATCCCGCCAGAAGAATTGGCAAACGCCATGTGGAGTATCACGGAACAATGCCTCAGTTTAACCAAGCCAGAACTCTACAAAGAAGCTGCATCCATTTTTGGATACAACCAACTCAGCGCAAAGGCGCGGCAAGCTTTGGATAAAGGTTTTGAAATTCTAGTTGGACGTGGCGAAATAGAACTGGAAGGTGAACAGGTGAAAAAGAAAAAAATCTGATTGCTACTGGCGTTTCATATCCGCCTTCGTTTCCTCAATTACCCAGTGATCGCCAGTCTTTGGATCGGTATGACAATGGGCGGAGAAAAAGCCTCCTCGATGCTTCCAGAACAGTGGCCAGATTTGTTCTTGGTCTGTTCTGGAAATCTTCAGGTCTTCTAAAGCATCTTTTGAAAAAAACTGAAACCGCCCTTCCCGCATATCCGCTGGAAGGGTGTCTATTTTCTTCAAGACCTCGAATAAAAATATCAGCCAATGCCCGGTTCCTTCATACCCACATTCACTAATCACTCCGGTTAAAGTGATATCATCAACGGTCAGGTCGACATCCATTTCTTCCTTTGCCTCTCGAATGGCGCAAGCGTAGGGCGATTCTCCTATTTCTGTCATCAATTTCCCTCCACACGGACTCCACAAGCCGTAGTTTGGCGATTTACGCCGTTCCATAAGTAATGTTTCGTCTTGTGAGTTAAAGCAGAAAAGTAACGTCGCTACTTTAAATGGAAGATTGTTTTGCATGAACGGGAGTTTAGTCCGAAATAATGTCGGCGCAAAAAGAAAGACGCCACTCAATTAAAAGTGGCGCCTTTGAAAAATCTGAGTGTTTTTCTATTAGGAAAATCAGATCACTTTGGTCTTGCCAGGAACGGCTACCGGATAATACCCATCTTCATTCGGCAACACTTTCGGCATGGCATCCCAGGCAAACTCATCTGGCATCAGGTTGATTTCTGAATTGATAGCATCATCCCAGGAGACAGCCTGTCCAGAGTAAGTCGCGAAACGACCCAGAATGGATGTCATCGTGCTTTTGGCTCCGTAGAAGGCTTCGTTGTAGTTCGTATCCCCTGCGCGGATCGCAGCAAACAGGTCATCGTGTTCCTGCTGATAAGGATTGTTGTCATTCCGGCCACGATGTCTCCAGGTAGTATTGCCTGCCAGGTCCATCAATTGATATCCACCAATATTGGAACGCCCTTTGGTTCCTGTCACATGCTCGGAAACGCTGTTCCAACATCCTTTGATATGACGGCACTGACTGTAGCAGCGACTGCCATCCGCGTATTCAAATTCTACAAAGTGGTGATCAAAGATTTCACCATATTCTTTTTCAATCCGAACTTCACGTCCTCCCATCCCTTGAGCTTTGATGGGGAATGCCTGTTTTACCCAGTTGATCACGTCAATGTTGTGAATGTGCTGCTCAGTGATGTGATCTCCGCAGAGCCAGTTAAAATAATACCAGTTGCGCATCTGGTGCTCCATCTCGGTTTGACCGGGCTGACGTGGATTGACCCAGACTCCGCCACCGTTCCAGTAACAACGCATCGAGACGATATCTCCGATTTCACCGTCGTGGATTCGTTGAATGGTTTCCTGGTATCCTTTCTGGTGGTGCCGCTGCAAACCAACCCCAACACAGAGTCCTTTTTTCTTGGCTTCCTCAGCAGCCGCCAACACTTTGCGAACTCCTGGGGCGTCCGTTGCAACTGGTTTCTCCATGAAAACGTGACGTCCAGCAGCAACAGCAGCCTCGAAATGAATCGGACGGAATCCTGGAGGTGTGGCTAACAACACGACATCCGCTGCAGCAATAGCATGCTTGTAGGCGTCAAATCCAATAAATTTGGTGTCATCAGTCACTGCCACTTTATCACCAAATCTGGAAGCCAAGTTGTTCAAGCTACCATTCAAACGGTCCTCAAAAGCATCCGCCATGGCTACCAGTTTGATATTCTTATCAGCGCTCAAAGCCTGAGAGGCAGCGCCCGTTCCTCGACCTCCACATCCGATCAAGGCGACTTTGATGGTGTCATCGCCAGCGGCAAAGGCCGCGCGCTCCAAAGAAAGATTGGCTGCAACCGCTCCGGCCACAACTGCAGATCCTTTCACAAATCCACGACGTGTTACATCTGCTTCTTTTTTAGAAACATTATTTTGAGATTTCATGTCATTCATAATGGTCTTTATCTCTGACGGCTCGGAGGTGGAATTCCTTCAGTCGCCATTGCGTTTAGGGATAGAACACATCATGTATTGTTCACAGCCTCAAGGCAAGGATTTGATCAGTAGGAGTTTCAGAAGATGTTGATTCTGCCTACAAAAAAAGCCCACCGCTTTCTGGTGGGCTTTTGCTGATCGGATTTTAACTTCCGAGTTGAAGTTAAACCGCTGAATTATTCCTGGTACGCTCCGGTTGTCCAATATGCTTCCATCTCTTCGGGAGACGGTGTGCGAGCTGGACGCACCAATCGAAATCCAAGAAACTGAGCGTCAGTCAAATACCAGATGCTTTTCGGCAGCTGTGGATCCTGCTGTTTCCAGTTTGCATTCGATCCAACACGCACCGAGCTGCGCAATCCTTCCGGATCATCATCCCAGGATCCACCGCGAGCTACACGTGGATATAATGTTACGGGTTGTACCCAAGGGTTTCTCAAGATACCTCCACCTTGCGCCAGTAAAGAGTAGCTGTCGGGAACATATTGATCGAGTGTCCACTCCATTACATTCCCGTGCATGTCATAAAGCCCCCATGGATTTGGCTTCTTACGTCCTACTTTCTGGTACTGTCCATCCGAATTATCATAATACCATGCATAATCATCGAGGTCAGCAGGATCATCCCCAAAATGGTAAGCAGTTGTCGTTCCTGCGCGACAAGCGTATTCCCACTCAGCTTCGGTAGGCAAACGATAGAAGTGTCCGGTTTTAGCCGTCAACCATTTGCAGTACATCAATGCGGCGTGCTGAGTCATGCTGATTGCCGGATAGCCATAACGTCCCATTCCAAAACTCATGTCTACGTACGGAGGCGTCGGACGAGCCAAAGCGTCCACAGAATTTTCTGGTTCTCCGATCAACACCAAAGAACCGTTCTTGCGTCCACGACGAACCCGAGGGTCCGGGTACATGAACAGCTCATACTCATCCCAGGTCACCTCATACTTACCCATCCAGAATGGATCTACCTTGACATTGAGTTGAGGTCCTTCGTCGCCCTTGCGGTTAGATTCAGATTCAGGGCTCCCCATGATAAACTCCCCACCTGGAATCGGAACCATTTCAAAATCAACTCGACTGTCAGGGATGCGAACCTTATATGGCTCCATGCCTGCAGCTGTTTCTTCAACAACAATATCGTAAATCTCGGAAATCAAATAACCGGACTCCTTAACGGCAGAAGCAATATCCAATTCCGGCTTTTTCTTCGGCGCCAATGTTACTCCGTCTGGCCATGGCGCTCCCTGCTCAATCCAGGCTTTAAGAGTATCAGTTTGTTCTTTGGTCAGAGGGTCTCCTTTAGGAGGCATGATGTCGTCATGGTCCTCCGGCAGAATCGTCAGGGTATAAAGTGAACTCTCTTCCGGGAATCCGGGAATAATTGCTTCTCCATTATCTCCTCCAGCAAAAGCATCCGCTTTATTATCCAAACGCAAACCGCCTTTATCTTTGCTTTCCTGGTGACAGCTCAAGCAGTTCTGCTCCAAAATCGGCTGTACTGACTCAGTGAACAAAATACGGCGTGTCTGTTCCAGAACCACTCCTTCGGGCCATTCCGCTCCCTGTTCGATCCATAACCGCAATGTTTCCGTCTGTTCTTTGGTCAACATCGGCCCATCAGGCGGCATGCGATCATCATCATCTGCCGGCAGGATGGTGGTGGTGTAGGTCAAACTATCGTTTGGTAGCCCTTCAATAATCGTATCGCCAATGGCATCCTCTTTTGTATGTAAAACCACACCGCCCTTGTCTTTATCCGGACCGTGGCAGGATACGCAAGTGGACTCCAGAATGGGCTTCACCTGATGTACAAACTGGATCGGTTGGGCGTCCTGCGCCACTGAGCCAAAGGCAAGGGAAACCAACCCTATACCGGTTACAGCCAGATTTTTCAGGCTACTTTTCTGTTTAAGTTGAATAGGTAGCGTCATTTTAATCGCATTCTTATCCGCCGAGCCAGAAGGCAATCATTCAGATGAAAACCAACATTTCGGCAATCAATGTATGGGGGCCGATTTTAAGAATTATTTCGGATTTATCAACTGCACAGCGCCTATGAATTACTGATATTTCATTTAACATACCCGAAATCTGAATGATTTCGACCAAATCGTTTCAGATCGTTAGATTGCTCCGACGCAGGAATGGTATATTTTCTTCATTATGAACATTCAGTTCGGGCTCGAAACCGAAGTTGGGATCACGCGGGAAGGTCATAAAAATCCGGATGTTGTAGCCGAGTCGATTGAGTTGGTCCGACAAGCCCGTGACTTGGGAAAACTCATGCTCTGGGACTACCATTGCGAGGATCCGCATCGAGATATGCGTGGATTTCGTGTGGATTCATTGCGCCAGGACACAGATGAAGCGAATTACTTTGAGCAGGACACTCAACGAGAACTTTCATTTAGTGAAATCAAGAGTGATGTTGCCCTGTTTAATGGTGGACGGTTCTATAA
>JAUIHU010000359.1 GCA_030432175.1 Verrucomicrobiia bacterium
GTTTATGCGTTTGAAGATCTTTAAATCTTTGCCTGTGATCTATGGAAACAAATGGATCAATTCATTTTAAACCATCCAGGCCAACGCAATCCCGTGCAGAGCAAGACACCCCCCGGCAAAGCGAAAGGCAAACGGGCGCACAGGACGCCTCAAACGGTTTTCAATTTGATGGATAACCTCGGCAGTAAAGAATCCCGAGGCGCAAAGTAAAGCGGTCATCAAGGCTGCTCCTAATCCATAAAATCGAGCAGCGCCTTCGGAACCATAAAATTCAATCCCGTGAGCCCAGCCATGAGGTAGACCAACAATAAACATTGCAGCGGTAAAAAGATAAATACTGCAAGTCATACCCTGACAGGCGCCGGATTTTCTTGGACTGAGAGTGGTCCAAATCATTAGGACGCCCAGGGAAACAAGTGTCAGGCTGATTGCATATTCGATAAAAGCAGACCCAGACCCAAGCCAGCCCAGTTCACCTTCCAGGATGCCGAGAGCCATCCCAAGAACAAGACCTGCCACCGGAATCAATGTCATTTTGGCCGAGTTGCTTTCACCTCTGCGAGCCAGGGAACAAGCGACTATTCCCACAGCCACAAATGCGATCCAATGATCCAAACCGGTCAGCGGGTGGATAATACCCTGCCAGAACGCTCCATCGGCTCCGGTGTAGTGAAGGTCGGTGTGCAGACCTGTGTGGGCCATAGAAGTCCCAATTCCAGATATTAGAATCAGGAGAGCCAGCATGAAAATTTTATTGTGCTTGTTCATCTACTGCTGTGCTGTCGATTAAATCCCTGCTTGCAGGCAGGGTTGGAAAAACAGAATCTGAAACTAGTTAAATCGTTCGATTCGGTCAAGAGAGCATTTTGAAGAGGTGACCTCCCGTCCTGATCACTATCACCGCTCCGCCTGGTCAATTTTTTCTGCCAGCTGATCCTTCAAATGGAGTCTTAGCTTTTTCTTTTCGTTGAGAACGATGTCTTCTGGAGTTTCGATACCCTCCTCCATGCGAAAGACTTCCTTGTCAATTTTCTCATACTCATCCATTAAACGTTGGAATTGAGGATCTTCTGCTTTAAGTCTGTGAATGGTGTCAGTGTTGTTCGGAAATTCCGCAATCACAGGATGATGTTCGATAGGCATGACGCTAGTTGAACAGAAACTGTTCTTTGGGTCGAGAGTGAAATTTGAAGTTCGTTTCTATCGACTCAACTATTGGATTTTAATAGCTGAGTCGATAGTGTTTGGAAGTATTCTCCGGGCTGATTGTAAATGGGCTTTTTACAGGCCCGAGGTCGGACCATGATCCGGTTGATGGGACTGAACTTTCTAATCGCATCACCCCCGGCCATTTAAGAATGATTTCAGAGGAAGTTGGACTCAATTCAATTCCTATTTCGATTTTCACGCCAGGTAAGGTGCGTCCATCAAGGTTCCAGGCCGGATCCGTTTCGAGTTCCAGAAAGCCGAGCAGTGTTGGAACGATGTCGGTGTTGAAGGGAACCGGACGAGAAATGGGACGATTCAGGGCGTCCTGCCCATAAAAAAATAAAGGAACAAATACTTCTTCTGCAGTCAATCCACCATGATTACCAGAAGCTGTCCCTCCATGATCACTGGATATGATAATCAGCCAGTTTTCATCAAACTTATCGATTCTTTGCTGGATCACTTCCATGATTTCTCCAATGTAACCGTCAATTCGGCTTAAGGTTGAAAGATAATCCTGGTTTTCCGGATGATACCCACCCCGGTGACCTGCTGCATCCAGTTCGTCAAATTGTATAAATGAAAAATCAGGTCCATCTCTCAAAATGCTGCAAACAGCTAATTGAGTCACCCATTCGTCACTAACAGCGCTTATTTCACTGTTGGCGCGTGTGACCAGGCGGGTATTGATGGGTTCCCAGTTCACTATAGAAGATAGGAATGCGTCCGGCTTTGCCTCACGAATGCGCTCAAATACTGTTGGATATTCATCAAGATTCGAGAAGAAAAAATTGTTATCCAGAACGAAATGCTTGTCTGCCCAAACCCCCGTCAGAATCGTGGCCCAGTTCGGACCACTATATGTGGGTTGTCCGTAACTGCATTGAGTGAAATAACTTGCAGCTCCATTATTGGCTAAATGGTCGAGGTTTGGCGTATCCGCTGCTCGAAGAGAGTCTATTCTGCAACCATCGATTCCAATCAGGATGGCGCGTTTTTTACCGAAAGGGCTTCCTGATCGCTCTTGAGCCTCATCACAATCGTCCAGCGGTGATCTTGATTCTATTAGAGAAGAAATTTCTGCAAACTGATTTGATTCAAATTCTAAAAAGTCGACGATAGATTGTGTTTGTGCATTATTTGCGAATGGAATTGTCGCAATGAGAAAAAATGGAAACAGGAAAAACTTATTCATTAAAACGTACTTTCGCTTCAAATTATACTTCCTGCAAATCATTCTTTCGTAGGCAAGATGCCTTTACCCCCAATACCATACCGTGACTATACCTTCCGAATGATCCGCAGAATGACTGATGGAGATTAGGCGGTCTCGGCCAATTTCAGTTGCAAATTCTGTCGCTTCTTCAAAGAGACGTTCCCAGCTTTTAATCACGCCCTTGAACATTTTATATTGAACTTTCATCTTACAAAATAGCGCTCTTTTGAGTTTTTGGCGCTCAAACCCGCACAGACACGAAGATTAAATTCTCGATAGGAGGGAGCTGTTTCTCCATGGGTGCGATTAAAATCGGGTGGTGTCCCGGGACGCTGAACTCCAGTTCGGCGAGTGGAGCCGTTTTTTAAAAGTGCGCTAAAGAGTAAACAGACTCGCTCCTTTAATTTTCCAGGGCCGAAGGTCTGATACATAGTTTTGTCAAGATTCTTTGACTGACCCCCTTGGAAGACTTTTGTATTGGCTGACTTTGTTGGGCATAGTTTGAAGCTTACGAACAAGGGCCTTCCAGGCTTGGGGGCTATTTTGAAGGTCGGTGACCGGGCAGGTGTTGATGCGGATGCCCATCAGAACGCCTCCCGGGATTCCGGTGAAAATCTGATGTTCTACCCGGAGGTAAGCGGTGTTGAGGTTTTCCTGGGAGGTGAGTTTAGGACGATTCAGCGCCGGGTGGTAATTGAGGTCCGAAGTCTGGGTCAGGCCCCAGTTTTCTCGAAGGAATGATCGACCGGGTTGGAGTCGCTTCAGGAATTGGTGAACCTTTTCTCCTATCTGCTTGTTCAGTTGTGGAACGAGTTCGTGAATCTCCTGAACAGGAAGCCCAATAACTCTGGAAAGATCCCAGGATGAAGGAAAACAAATACAACCTCCAGCAAGTTGCATCGTGGATTGATCCATGATCAGGAAATCGGGCTCCCATTGCATGGCCAGATTGAGGGGAGTCCAATGCTTGGATGACTGGATGAGATGTGGCGTCCAGCGTTCAGCAGATTCCTTAAAGTTTGCAAACAATTCCAATCCTTCAGGTGTCCAGATTGAATAGCGTTCTGGATTCTGCCGCAGGAAATGGGCTTTTTCATTCAGAATTTGCTGATTGAATTCAGTTGAAGAAAAAAAAGCTCCCGCATTGCCGGAGCGCATTTTGAAACCCCATTTGAAATCTTCTTCAGAAAACAGATCTTTCCAGAATGGATCACTCATGCTTGGCCATCTTTGCTGGAGCTTCCAGCACATCTAGTTCGTGAATCGACCAGTAAAGGTTGTGTTTTCCTGTTTGCGTGATTCGCACGAATCTCGCTGGCTGAGCGTCAAATTCTATAACTGTTCGAGCGCGAACTCCTTTTCCTTCTGCAACTGTCTTCCATTTATTGTTATCGGTAGACAAATCAATCTGATAGCCTCGCGGATAATCGCCTCCAGAGTTGGCTGCGTCCAGTATGATCCCACTGATCTGTTGGACCTCCGGGATTTCTACTTGCACCCACATTCCTGGCTGCATGCTGGATCCGGTTGTGTAGCGGGTTGCGATTTTTCCGTCCAGCATCAATGGCAAATCATTCACTTTGTGGCTTCCCGTGAGCTTCCATTGGGAACGATTCATCATCGGACGTGGAACGCTCTCCATGATTTCTTCAAATGTCCAGGCGGAGTCGCGTCCTTTGTATTTGTTTTTGACCCGACGCACTTCTTTCTCGGAGAGGAATCCCCGACGATGACCAAAGCTGTTTCTCACGTATGAAAGAACGTCAGCGATCCACGCGTCTCCATTGGATGCCATCGAAACCATCTCTCCGGAATAAGCCTTCCCGTCGACAGGACCCGTCAGTCCATGTAGCAGAACCTGGATCGCCAGATCATGGTGTCCGGTCAGTATTTTGGATTCACCGAATGAAGGCGCTAACTTGAAATCAGGACTTTCAGGTGAAACTACTCCCTTGCCGTCCGCTCCATGGCAGGCGAAGCAGAGTCCCTGATAAATAACCTGGCCGCGTCGATATTGAGCGAGCTGGTCTGTTGAAAGTTTGGCAGGTGGTGGAACACTTCCGGTGAGCATTTGTTGTCCAAAAGTCTTTACACCCCAACTGGCGTGTTCAGCTACCGCTCTCGAAATTAATTCCCGGTTGTTGGGAAGCTTCAGGAATTTGGATGTCAATAATGCCTGGGTGGCGACATCCGGATGCGGATCTCTCGCCATCGAAAGGATGTCCGAAATCAGTGTTTCGTTTCCTGATTTTATCAGTGATTCACTGATACGAATCGCTGCTCTGCGAACTTGTGCTGAACTGGATTGGAGCATGGACCGGATAAATTCAGGGGTCGCGGCGTTCAATCCTTCTAATGTCCAGAACGCATGCAAACGACTAACTTCCTTTTCGCCGTGCTGCGCTAACGCTTTCAGCGCCGGAACGACTGCCTGGTCATTCCTCAATATCAGTAATTTTTGGGCTGTATCCCGCCACCAGCCATTGGGATGGTTTAAATGTTTCACCAGCTGCGCCGGCGTTTCTTTCAGCATGTTGGGTTGGGTGTCCGGTTCATAATCTTCATGAACCAGGCGATAGATTCTTCCACGGCCGGCGTTTTTTGCCAGTCCGTATTCATCGATCACGCCACGCAGATAGCTGCCTTTGCGAGTCCAATTCCCTTGTTGGATGATGCCTCGATACATGTCGACAATGTAGAGTCGGCCGTCAGGGCCGTTGGACATGTTGACCGGACGGAAGTTAGGATCGGTGGAACGAATGAATTCGGATCCCGGATGCGCATTCTTCAAATAAGTGATTCCTTCCCGCACTTCCACGGAACTACGACGGATCAAACGCCCGACCGGTTCAGCGAATAAAAGGTCACCGCGCAAATCCTCCGGGAGTCGATCGCCGCGGAAGATTTCTTCCCCGC
>JAUIHU010000360.1 GCA_030432175.1 Verrucomicrobiia bacterium
TGTTGACAGTCAACTGCCGTTTCTGCGGAAGGCTTTACAACAACGGGATTCACAAACGTTTTATATTTTTTGTGGGGATCACGGAACGGCTTATGGCGAGGATGGTTATCAAGGCCATCGTCGAGGACATCCGGTGGTCTGGACAGTTCCCTACGCGGATGGGGTTTTGTTTTAAATGAATCAATAAGAATCAAGACATCCAAAAAGCCAACGAAAAGGTCACGAAGTTGAATAGGATTCCGGCGAAGCTCCAGGTGTGATGGAGCTGACAATTCTGCCGACGATCATACAGACGCCCAGTCCAATAAACGCATGCAGGTAAACATGAATGGTGGAATAATTCTGCGCACAGTAAGTAGCAATAGCTCCAATGAGCATTCCGGTTAAAGCCCCGGAACTGTTGGCTTTTTTGCTGCTCATTCCCAACAAAAACACGCCACCCAATGGACCTCCGAAAAGTCCGAGGATTGCAAAAAACTGGTCCAGCGCGGACTGAATGTTTCCCAATCCAAATAGAATCCCCAGAGAAATCCCAAGAGCGCCAGCCAGGATGGTGACGTTGCGAGCCGCTTTGAGTAATTGCTGATCGCTCCATGCAGATCGAAACGGGCGGACAAAGTCAGTGATCACTGCAGTAGCGATACTGTTCATACTGGTTGAAATCGTCGATTGCGCAGCAGCGAAGACACCGGCAATCACCAGTCCTGAAATCCCGATTGGCAATTCTCTGGCAATGAATAACGGCAATACGGCGTCCGTTTTAAATGTTGGATCCAACGCTGCCGGATGTGATTTATAGAACACATACAAACAGGCGCCCAAAAAGAAAAAGAGCAACCCGGTTGGCAACGCCATGCAAGCATTGGTCCAGATGGATCGGGCGGCGCGTTTTTCGTCCGGGGTTGTCATATAACGCTGCACCACCGCTTGATCAGAGGAATACGAGACCATGTTCTGGGCCAGTCCGCCCAAAGCGATCACCCAGAAAACTCCAGCCGACCAGCTTCCGCTGCCCCATTCCCAGCGAAGCCATTCCGTTTTCTGATCAGCGACAGCCACGGACCAAACCTCGCCCAATCCGCCGTCCACATGGACCAGGATCCAGCCGACACTCAGGAAAGCTCCGATTAACAACACGATGGACTGGATCGCATCCGTCCAGGCCACGGCTTCCACTCCTCCAATGGCGCTGTAAACCAGACTCAGCCCGCCCATTAATAAAATGCACTGAGTGACTGACATGGGCGTCATGACATTCAATGCCAGGGCGGATAAATAAAGCACCACCGCCATTCGACCGATTTGAAAAAATATAAACAAAGCGCTACCGAGTCGACGGATCGTTTTGTTGAATCGAATCTCCAGGTATTCATAGGCGGAGGTGGCATTGATGGATCGGAAAAAGGGGAGGATCCACTTCACTACCATAGCCGAAGCGATAAAAATAAACGGGTATCCGAGCAGGTACTCCCAGTTGGTGGCGTACGCTTTAGCTGGAACTCCCATATAAGTGAGGGAACTGAGCATCGTGGCGTAAATACTCAGACCTGCGACCCACCAAGGAATTTTTTGTCCGCCCCGAAAATAATCATCCGTGTTTTTGTTGCGCTTGGCCCAATAAAACCCGGCTGCCAGAGTGATTCCCAGATACAGAGTCAGAACGCTCGCATTGAGCCAGTGAAAGGAAGGGGGATTGGAAATCAGTTGGAGACTGCGGACAGCTGGTGAGCGTACGCCGGGTCGAATCTCTCCAGATGGAATCAGATAAGTGTCTTCAAAAGAAACACCTGTCGCTGTGACTGTGGACCAGAGTGTTTGTTCGGGAGGCGCGGCGTTGGGGAAATCTTCATCCAGTGTTGATTCTGAAACTGATTGGGATTGGGACACCGGAATCTCACCAGCAATGGACCAGGTATCAGTAATCGTATGGTAGCTCAGAACATTTCTCGAAAAACCGGGGTGATCAGATAATGAGGGCGGAGGATTTGCGGCTGATTCTCCGGTATCCCCACCCAGGATCCAAAAATGTGAATCGCCCACATTGAAGGCAGGCGAGGGCGCGGCCACTGTCGGGTGAGGAGGCGCAGAAATGGCTATCCAACCAGTCTTCGGATCATAGAGATAACCATCCTTAAGATAAGTTCGTTCAGCCGAACCGTCTGGTCCTGGGTTGAGCGCGACACCACTGATCAAATAAAACGCGTCCTGGACAGATGCGGCGACAGACAGCATGCGGGGATCGCCAGGCCAAGTGGGGAGTTCTTTCCACTCGGGTTCTTCACTGCTGAGATCCAATGACCAGAAATCGTCCAGCGCTCTTGTGTCAGCAGGATTTTGAATACCACCCGCCAGATATAATGTTTCCCCTGCCAAGGCTCCGGAAAGAAAGGCGCTTGGCTTTGGCAAACCGGGAAGCTCTTCCCAGATCAAAGCCATGGATTCTGAATCCAGACTGACTCTCCAGACTTGGTCCGAGTGGGTATCTGCATCGCCTCCACCTGCAATAATGACTCCCGTGTCAGTTGTTACAGCGACACCGTAAGCGCGAGGGGAAGGAAGTCCAGACTGCAGCTTTTGCCAGACCAGCGTCTCTTCAGAAGGAGATGCAGTCAAGTCCAGAGCGTAGGCCTGGTCGGTCCAGATTTTGGTTCCATTTTCCCAAGGAGCCGCTTCAGGAAAATTGGCTCCGCCCATGACGAGGAGATGTCCATTGGAAATCCCGGCAAAAGCTCCGGCGACTCCAGTGTTGTCTGGTATGGGTGGGAGTGTATCCCAATTCAGATCCAATCCTCGCACCGGTTCAGCGTGAAGTGTCCCAATGACAAAAACCGGAATCAGAAACAGCAATGCCAGTAATGGGCGAATCATGTTTTGCTTAAGGAGCATAGTTGGGATCATGTCGGAATAAAGAAACTTGGCACAGAATAATTAAAGGTCCTTGCAGATCGAGTGCGTTATTGAAGGAAGGTGGACTCTTTGCGGTTCAGCCTGCTTAAACGCTGGCTCCACACACTTGGCCGGGGCTCAGCGTTCCCGGGATCTCTTCCAACCTTATTCACACCCGCAAATCGATACAAATGTAACGAACTATTCTT
This sequence comes from Verrucomicrobiia bacterium, assembly GCA_030432175.1. GTDB lineage: Bacteria > Verrucomicrobiota > Verrucomicrobiia > Limisphaerales > JAUIHU01 > JAUIHU01. The sequence goes on from JAUIHU010000360.1 coordinate 3,096, forward strand.
GTTCAGGTGAATGAGCTGGGTGGCATTGAAACAAAAGATCCACATTGCTGCGGAAGCCCAGGTCCTGTGTTCCCTGCCCGACATCAAAAATCAACCGCGCTTCGCGCTTTCCAGTTTCTGACGTGCGCATTCGCAGGATACGATATTCCAGAGTTCGACCGCTCAAGCCTTCCTCTAGTAACGGTAAACCAATCATTTCTAATTCAGCCCAACGCTGAAAATTATTCGGTTCGTTTTCGGTGATCACGTTGGGGCTCAGGCATCGTAATGGAGCTGTCACTCCAGCTTCGTTGTGAACGCGGATCAGAAAAGTGTTCCATTCGTCAGTTTTCAGAACATTGGACGCAGGCCCCGCAGCAACCTTAACCCTGGATTCCGGATTGATCGTGACAGAGGCCAGGCATAGAGGATCCAGGATTTTCTGAATCGCCTCAGGGACTGGAGTTTTGCCTGGATGATGTCCTTTCAGTAAATGTCCCAGGCGGGTGGCGGTTTCTTTGCTTTGCGGGATTAATGACTTTTGAAAACGGGCAAATAACTCCTGATCGCGAACCGTCCAGGGAAGTTCTTCGATCATCGGGAGCCCAGAAGAACTGACGGCCTTTTCATGGTGGTGATGCTCGTCATGATCTGAATTTACGGCTTCCGGAGCAGTCTCGGTTTGCGCTGACACCACCACTGCGCCTGCGCTCAGCAAAAGAGCGCTCCACGAGATCATTTGACTAAACCGGATCCCGACCGAAGTTATCCAAATAGAATGTCGCATATAAATAAACGGAAACTGGGTTAATGAATTTGAATTATAAACCGCACCGCCGACACATCACCAGCTTTGAATTATTTTCGTACAGCGACAACAAAACCAATGACATCTGAGTATCAATCAACGATTAATGCAACCGCTGAACAACTCTATCAATGGCATGCACAGCCACGCGCCTTTGGCAGATTGACCCCGCCCTGGGAAAAAGTCCGTGTAGTAGAGAAACAGGGTGGCATTGAGCCGGGAGCCACTGCGGTTATCGAAGCTCGGATCTTGGGGCCGATCAAAGGAAAGTGGGTGGCGCGTCATGAAGCATTGGAGGATTTGAAAGAGTCGGAACTCGGTTTTGCCGACCGGCAGATGGAAGGTCCGTTTGCGAGATGGTTGCATCAACATCGGTTCATGCCCATTGGAGGAGATGAATCACAAAACCAAAGTCAGCTGACCGATCGCATTGAATGGAAACCGCCGTTTGGAATACTGGGAAAAGTTTTCGGATCGCCGATTGTGCGTTGCAAGCTGGACCGAATGTTTGCCTACCGCCACGAGATAACACGTAGAGATTTTGATCGCATGCAAAATATTCCGCCAGATCCGGCAAATATTGGTTCCATTGCCATTACTGGCGCCTCCGGGTTAGTGGGATCGGCATTGACAGATTTCCTGGACACCCAGGGTTATTCCGTCTGGACCGCGAGTAGGAGTGGAGCTACCGCTGAAGCGGATCATCGGAAAGGTGGGAGCATTCAATGGGATCCGGAAGATGGCGCATTGCCGCTACCGGACGGGGTGAACCCGATTGGAGCGGTGGTGCATTTGGCTGGAGCGAACATTGCAGAGGGGAGATGGACTGATGCGAGAAAGAAAGAATTAGTTGAAAGTCGAGTGGACGCCACGCGGAATTTATGTGAGGCGCTGGCAAAACAGGAGCAGAAACCGCATACGCTTATCTGTGCCTCTGCAACTGGATATTATGGAGCGCGGGATGGAGATGAGGAATTGAATGAAGAGTCATCGCCTGGTGAAGGTTTTTTACCGGATCTGGCTCAGCGTTGGGAAGCGGCTGTAGAGCCGGCGATAGAAGCCGGGATCCGAGTCGTGCATTTGAGATTTGGAATGGTTGTCTCGGGGCGAGGCGGCGCTTTGGGTAAGATGTTGCCCATATTTAAACTTGGAGGCGGAGGGAAACTGGGAAGTGGTCAGCAATGGATGAGTTGGATCGCGATCGATGATTTGCTGGATATGATTCACTGGTCATTGGTTAGTAAAGATTTGGATGGGCCGGTGAATGCAGTCTCGCCACAACCCGTTCAAAACAGGGAGTGGACAAAAATTTTGGGAAAAGTTTTAGGACGACCGACGATTTTGCCTGCGCCTGCTTTGGCCATGAAACTGGCATTTGGAGAAATGGCGGAAGCGATTTTGTTGACGGGCGCCCGAGTCGTTCCCGGTAAAGCGACTCAAGCCGGGTTTAAATTTCGAT
>JAUIHU010000361.1 GCA_030432175.1 Verrucomicrobiia bacterium
TTCGTTGTTGATTTTATTGATTTCAACCGGATGTGTTTGAATTGATTTGATTTCCAAAATGATGACTAAAAATAACCAGTCCAAGCAGATCCCCTCACTCCTGCTGGCTTTGTCCACTTTAGGAACGATCGTGTTCCAGACTCAGGCCGTGGAGTTTGAATTCACCTATGCTGAAGAACTCAGCAAACTGCCTGCCGAGGTCACCGAACAAACCCCTCTGGCTCACGGCGGTTTTGCAGTGGACGCCAAAACGGGTGAAGTGTTCTTCGGTTTGAAACGGGCCGGGATCATTAAAATGAGCGCGGACCTGACCGAGAAAACAGTCTTGCCTGTCACCGAGCCCATGATCCTGGAAGGCAACTTCCACAACACCACGGTTCTGTACCGTGAAGACGGGAAACGTTTCCTCGCTTTGCCGGATAACGAAAAGCACCTGATCTACATCGTTTCCGACAACGGACAACTGGCTTCCATTCTGGAATCCCCTACCGGTCTGAATGATTACTACGGCAGCGGCGGCGCGTTCAATCCAACGGACACCGAATACGCCGATGGCAAACTGTATGTCGCGGACGGATACTCCGCTGGAAATTACATCTCCATTGCGGATCCCTGGACTGCCAGCTGGACTTCTGAATCTTTCGGAGGAAAAACCACACGCGCTCGCGAGTATGGCCGCTTCGGCACCGCTCACGGAATCACTCTGAACCCGGACACCAAACGTTTGGCCATCGCTGACCGAGCCAACTCCCGCGTCCAGGATTTTGATTTCAAAGGAACCTTCCTGAGCAACACCGACCTGCCCGCAGGATCACTCCCATGTGATGTTGATTTCTTCCAGGGTTATGCGATCGTCGGCTGCTTGCGCGGTCCTGGCAACTCCACTCCTGCGCCTCTGTATGTGTTGGACAAAGACGGAAAGATGGTCGGGGAAATGAATCCCAAGAAAGACTTCGGACTGGAACTGTTCACCCACATCCACAACGCCGCATGGAAACCAGTGCGCGATGAAAACGGTCGCGTCACCAAGTTGTACGCTTTGGTCACAGCCTGGAATCCAGGTGGGTTTGCCGTGTTCGAAGTGAACATGAAGTAAACTTCCGCTCCAAAGAAAGCCTATCGATAAACTTATACCGCAGGCTTTGCTGGATGAAATAATTAAACAACAGCGACTCCATTCCGGGGTCGCTTTTTTGTGAAACTTGTTGGCTTATGCAGAAAGATTTTCTGGCGGGTATCATTGAGGGATTCTACGGAGCGCCGTGGACTCCTGACGAGCGCCGCATGGTTCTGGATTGGATGAGGGACTGGGGATTGAACACCTACTTCTATGGTCCCAAGGACGATCTGAAACAGCGGTTGCTCTGGCGGGATTTGTATTCTGAAGAGGAATGCCGAACTTTGAAGGAACTGATCGACGATTGCGCTGAACGGAAGATCCAATTCATCTATGCGCTGAGTCCCGGTCTTGATATTGAGTTTTCAAATCCTGATGAATTGTCCTGCCTGAAAGATAAAGTCCAGCAGTTGGCTGACCTCGGATGTCAGAACTTTGCATTGCTGTTCGATGATATCCCGGACCGAATGAGCGCTGCGGATCGGGAACGTTGGGATTCATTTGCAGCGGCCCAAAGTTATGTCTCGAATGAAATCTTCCATTGGGTCCAACAGCGATTTCCGAGAGGACGATTCCTTTTCTGCCCGACGCCTTACTGCGGTCGGATGCGTTCCCGTGAACTCGGCGGCGCGGATTATTTAGAAACGCTCGGACGGGAGCTGGATCCGGCAATTGATGTTTTCTGGACAGGACCGGAAATCATTTCTGAGACGATCTCATTGGCGCATATTGAAGAACTCACACAAGCGTTGAGACGTCCACCGTTGATCTGGGACAATCTGCATGCGAATGACTATGACGGACAACGTGTTTACTGCGGACCTTACTCCGGTCGATCCATAGAGGTCCGGGATCACGTTCGTGGGATCCTGATCAACCCAAACAATGAAGCGCCCTTAAACTTCATTGCGGCCAGAACGCTGGCTTTGTTTGTTCATTGTGAATCAGCGGAATGGGATCCGAGATCCGGCTACCTCCAAGCCATGCAGGAGTGGCATCGTGAATTTCAATCAGCCGGAAAACCGATCTCTCTGGAAGCGCTGATTCAGTTGGGCGATTGCTATTACTTGCCTTTTGAGCTGGGGTCGGAAGCGACGCGGTTGCATCAACTGGCAAAGGAAGCGCTGTCGCCAGATTCTCAAAAAGATAAGCCGCAAGCTTTGGAAGAATTCAAAAGATTAGCCACTCAATTACGCGACACCTGTAGCGAAATTGTGAACCTAAAGAACCGCAACCTCTTCACAGCCCTGAGTCGACGAACCTGGGACCTGCGAGAAGAAATGGAACTCCTGCTGACATGCGTCCGGAACCTGGAATCCAATCCGTCTGCCCCACTCAAATCAGACTTTCACCTTCCCGGAACTTACCGGGGAGGAATGGTTGCAAGACTTCGCAGTTTACTCATACAGAAACCGGACGAAACATTTGTTCTGAACACTCAAAAGCCCTAATATCCATCCAACTCTCAAGGCAACCATGACTACAAGCTTCAGAACACGACAGGGCAACGCGGAAGACATCCCGGCAACCTACTACGTCTGTATGAAAACCGGCGACCATGGGAAAGACGGAGAAGCGCTTTTCCGTGAAGATCCGGACGCTTTGGGCCGAATATTTGTTGGGCCCTATCTGGTATTTGAACCGGAACTGAGTTTGGTTCTGGAAGACGAACAAGGCGTGTGTGGGTATGCGCTGGCGGCATTTGATTCCAGGAAATTCTTCGATCGCTATGAGCGTGAGTGGCGTCCGAAGCTGGTCGCAGATTTCCCCATGCCCACAGGAGATCGTTCCACCTGGACACCGCTGCAGGAATGTCATTCCTGGTATCATGAACCGGACTATTTTTGCCCGGAACCTTATGACCAATACCCTTCCCACCTGCACATTGACTTTCTGGAACGCGCACGAGGATTTGGATTTGGCCGAAGCATGATGGAGGAGCTGATGGAAAAGCTGAAGCAAATGGGATCGCCAGGAGCGCATTTAGGTGTCAGTATCCGGAACACCCCGGCGTTTGGATTTTACGAGAAACTTGGATTTCAGGAACTCGTTCGGGTTGGGGACTCAACTGATGGCTGTGTTTACTTAGGAAAGAAACTGTGAAGGGCTTAACAACATTTCTGGATAAATACATCGTTCCGCCGCTGACGGTGTTGAGCGAGAACACCTACCTGTCAGCGATCCGCGCCGGAATGGTGGCGATCGTTCCGCTGACGATCATCGGCGGATTATTCCTGGTGCTTTCCGAAATGCCATGGTCGGTCTGGCAAAACTTTGTCACGCCTTACAAGGGCTGGCTGGAAATACCGGTGTCCGCGACGTTCGGACTGCTGGCGGTTTTTGTCTGCTTTGCGATTGCTTACGACCTCGGTAAGAAATTCAAACTCGAGGCCGCCGTCAGCGCCAGCATGGCCACGCTCATCTTCATGATGCTGCAACTCCAGCGAGGCGAACCGGTGGATGGAGAGCTGGGCGCTTTATCGTTGAACATGGACGGATTGGGGTCCACTGGACTCTTCACAGCGATCCTGGTGTCGATGGTATCCGTAAGATTTCAAAAACTGTTGAATGACTACAACCTGGTGATCCGCCTGCCGAAGAGCGTGCCGGAAGTCGTTTATGAATCGTTCCTGTCACTGGTTCCGATGCTGTTGTTGATCGTCGGGTTCTGGGGACTGCGATTTATCCTGGGCGTGGACCTGAATGACACCCTGCAACAAGTTTTCTCTCCACTCCTGCAAGCCCTGAACACACTCCCGGGCATCATGGTTTTCACGCTATTACTGACACTGTTGTGGTCGATTGGAATCAACGGCGACAACACACTGGACGCCGTCGTTGCCCCAATCTTCCTGATGTTCCTCGCCGCCAATGTGGAAGCCGTGAAAGCCGGAGAACCCTTACCGTACATCACAGCCCTCGGCTTCATTACCAGCTTTGTCAATGTCGGTGGCACCGGAGCAACAATAGCGCTGGCGCTGGTCATGATAAACTCCAAAGACGCCGGCTATCGCCAAATCAGTCGAGTGTCTATGCCGACGCAGATTTTCCAGATCAACGAACCAATCTTCTTTGGATTCCCCATCGTGCTGAATCCGGTGTTCATGATTCCATACGTACTCAGCGCCATGTCGCTGACGACTGTTACTTATCTGCTGATGGACTTTGGACTCATCAACAAACCGATGATTCACGTTCCCTGGACCACTCCCCCGGTCATCGGGCACTTCCTGGTATCAGGAGGAGACTGGAGAGCTGCGGTCTGGGGTGTTCTGTCCATCCTGATGGCCATGATGATCTATTATCCATTTGCCAAAGCCGCAGAACGGCAACGCCTGAAAACCAGCGCTGAGCAAGCCAAAGAAAAAGCGAACTGAAGGCAGGATGAACAAGATTGTCAGGATATTATTCCCTGACCCTCCTTTGCGCCTTAGCGTCTTTGCGTGAACCAAAATAAATCTTAGAAAACTCCCACAGCGAACGACATACAGATTATTCCCACTACAACTTTATGGCAAAAATATACTACGTTGGCGATTGGGCCATTCTAAGCGGTCCGTCCTTCTACGAAACACCGTTCCACATTGCCCCGAAAGGGTTGGAGATTTTCAACTACGGGAAGTGGTTGAAAGACGCGATTGAGAGCACAGGAGAGCATCAGGTCGAGTCGGTTCCTTCCTGGGATTTCTACAAACTCGGCCCCGGCAAGTATGAAGAGATCCTGCAGGAATATGACATCCTCATCTTCAGCGATGTCGAAGCGAAGCTGTTCCAACTGGCTCCGGATTTCTTTGACCGGCAGCAATTCGGGACTCAGGTCCTGACTTTTCCGGACCGGATCCGCTTGACAGTTGAAGCGCTGAAACGCGGAACCGGCATGATGTTTCTTGGAGGCTGGTATTCATTTACTGGAGAAATCGGTAAGGGCGGATGGGGGCGTACCGGATTGGCCGATGCGCTGGCAGTGAAGTGTCTGGACTATGAAGATTTGAAAGAGTCCACCGAGGGTTTCAGTCCTGTAGTGACCGAAGCCGGACAGCAGTCGATGACTGGTATTGATTTCAAAACCTGTCCACCAATCCTGGGTTACAACGAAACGATTCCGTTGGAAGACAGCGAAGTCTTGATGAGGTTTGAAGAAACTGGACACCCGTTGCTGGTGACTCGGTCCGTTGGTGAAGGAAAAACACTGGCTTATACCTCCGACC
>JAUIHU010000362.1 GCA_030432175.1 Verrucomicrobiia bacterium
AGGTCAATGGGCTCGCATGCAAAGCGGCTTCATCGGGTTCGAATTCAGTTTCTGTTGCTTCACTCAACAACGCCAGTTCCCATTCTCCGTTCTCATACAAAACTTCGATATCCACCTCTCCATCACGCAAAACATTGACAGCAAATTCGACTTCTTGAACTTCACTCGTGGTGATTTCTGAGTTGGACTGCAAGGTTCCGCTAGCTTGGAATCCCAAATGGTAAGTGCCTGGAGATGAGAATCCCCAGTTCTGATGTAAATGTCCGGGAGCTGGCATGTTGATAAAGTCTTGTCCATCCAGGCCATCAGCTGAGGACATCAGGAGGCTTACCTGCCCCGATCCGGAAGTGGTCCACATTGAAAAATCACCAGGACCTTCAAAACTCTCCAAACTGATCGCAAAACGGTTATTCTCAAAAACTCCCACTGACGTGCCGGAATCCAGTCCCACATAAGGAACGCCAACTGTTTCTGATTGGGAAACGATCCAGATATTATTTCCCGGATCGCCCAAAAATGAGAAACTAGGAACGTCGGGAACCTGAAGTTTCCCATCATTATCTATGCTAATGATATAATCCTCAGGAGAGCTGTCGTGAAGGATAGTCCAACTCCAATTTCCATTTTCATAATGGGCTCCAATATCTCCATGCCCTTCAGTCCAGAACTGTTGTCCCTGGCACGCAAGTGTCAGGCCCAGTAGAAGGCCGACCGATAGTTGTTTTATGTTTTTATTTTTCATTATTTATAACTGACAGTTCTAAGAAAAATCATTTCGTTCCGTTCACCGTTAAATACATTTGTATTATTTTACTAAATACTCGATAGTTGTGTTGTGCAAAATCCTCATACAATTCTCCAAAATGAAGAATGCTGAAGGTTATCGAGATGTTTACAGGTTTGGGGATTTGGTGGGTTCTGCTGGGATCTGCTTGAAAAGCAAATCCAATTCAGGCGATCTAATATTCCAAAAAAGAGTATGAGAGAATCGCCAAATAACACGATCTGGTTGGCCTGAAACTGCAACACATTTTTCGGTTGTGAATACAGTTCTGACCTGAGTACTATTCATTTTAAATAGTATTTCATCCAGGAATGCAGAGAACCCGCAGACGCAGTATCAGGCGATGATGGGAGGAGCCTGACTTCGTGGGAAAAGGTAGGAAACCTCACCTTTTTCAAAACAACTTTCCGAATGGAAAGATATTTGAGACAAGGCGGGGATATGTAGCGCTTCAGGAGTCTCCCATCCAAAATCGACGGATCCCGAAGAAAGGGAGCAAGCCAGACATGCTCCGACTGGATCTCCAGAATTTGGTTCTTCATGATCATGGGAATCCTGCTCATCATGCGAATCAACAACAGCATGAGCATGATCATGATCATGATTGTGAACCAGTTCGTGAAGCGTTGGAGAAACAGAAATGATCGATGACGTCAGGATCAAAAATAATAGCCCCAACGCCAGCCAAGCGAATGATTTGTTTGTTGACCGCCTGTTGATCATCAACACATTAAATGAAATCAATTCTCAATTATTTCAAGAAAATTATTTGTAATCCTTTAATCAGGGGTGTGATTAAAGTCGGGTGGCTCCCTGGGAACGCTGAGCCCCAGCTCGGCGAGTGGAGCCAGCATCCCGTCACGGGTGTGATTAAAAGAGGGTGACGTCCCGGAATGCTGAGCCCCAGCGCCAACGGCGCGACACATACCAGCCTGGGATGCCAAAGCCCAGGACGGCATTCTCTTCGAATAAAAGGGCTGAAGGTCCGACACAGATACAGCATATTTTCTCTCAGAACATCTTTTTGTGTCGGGCTTTCAGCCCTTGGGGATGTGGGGATGAACCAAAACCTGGGCCTGGCAGCCCAGGCTGGTATGTGTCAGGCCTTTGGCCTTGGAATATTTTCACGCCACCCGACTTTAATCGTACCCTTTAATTAGGGGTGCGTTTAAAAGTGGGCTGAATCTTTGTGAATCTTTGACACCCAAAATATTGTGTCCCGGAAATAGGTTGAATCCTGAAGGGATTCTGCAGCACAGCCCAGGGTTGCGAGGCACGAGCTACCCTGGGTTACCGATCAAAACCAGAACCAACTCTGAAGGAGTTGTGGACTCTTACATCTCAATTCAAAGCATCCGCTGAATTTTATAATTTGACGGAGTTGATGTCTTTGTCCAGACGGCGCAACTCCTACAGAGTTGTGAAAAATTGGATGCATTACCCAGGGTAGCGCTGAGCGCGCAACCCTGGGCTGTGTTACGGAATCCCGTAGGGATTCAGTCCAGGCTCCACTCGCCGAGCTGGGGCTCAGCGTTCCCAGGACACCACCCACTTTTAATTGCGCCCTTATTTGATCGTTCTGGGATTGATTTATTGTAGAAATTCAATTTCAAAGTAGGATGGCTTCGTGCCTGACCAAGAATGCATTCCCATGTTGAAAGCTTTGGCTGACGAAACTCGATGGAAAATCGTCGGCGCTTTATTGCATGAGCCGATGACAGTGGGTGAAATTGGTGAGCGTCTCGGAGTTTCTCAATACAATATCTCCAAACATATCCGAATTCTGCGGGAAGCCAGGATCGTCGAATCACATCGTCAAGGGCAACGCGTGATTTGTGAAGTCGCTGACGGGTTAAAAAAACAGATTCAATCTAAAGACACAGCGTTGGACCTGGGCTGTTGTACGTTCAAGTTTGACGAAAAATAATGAAACGGCGCCATTGATGTTTCCATCAGGCGCCGATTCCCATTGTTATTCCAACGATTCACAAGTTATTCCCAATAGCCCTGGAATCGTTTGAAACAAATATTCATTTATTGCGTCACCAAACGAAAATACATCGGCGGAACTTCCGCACCTGAAAGGTCCACATTAACTTCAGTGTTTCTCGTATCAGTTGCCGTCATCGTAATTTGCAGATCCTCTTCACCCGCTTTATTGAATGGGAGTGAATTCCATTCTACCAGATCGGATGACCCCTGAATCTGATAAGTTCGCCCACGAATCGCGAGGAATTTCAATGTCGGCCCGGTCGAGCTTTGCCCGGTGATTTCCACTCGGAACCCATCTTCCGGATCAAACGCGTAACTACCGGCCAGGTACTCTTCCAGGTTGGACATTCCGTCTCCATCGCTGTCGGCGTTCGGATCAACGTCTTCCAGGTTTCGTGAAATAGCTCTCTCCCAGGCATCCGGTAATCCATCCCCGTCGGAATCTTCTCCAAGTGTCAGGTCCAAACGAGTCTCTTTGCCAGGCTCGCCCAAACTTTGAAACTCTCCAGAAACTTCAATCGGCAAATAAGTCGTGGACCCAATACGTACCCGCATCACAAACGGCACAAACGGACGTTGTGCCGTTGGCTTGTACAGGTCACTGGTCACTCCCGCATCCATCGGCACCGGCATCTCATAATTGACTCCCGGCCGCAACCCCGTGAACACTCCAACCGACCTCACAGCTCCTGCATTGGTTTCCATGATGACTTCCGCTTCCACGTCGAGTGGATTCCCCTGTTCGTCCCGGACGATCCCATAAATCAAATGGTGTGGAGCTGGAGGGAAGGCGCTGGCAGTCCCTCCGATCAACACAGATAACAGAATGGTTGAGAATAATTTCATACTTACAGTTTTTATTGAATTCATGTTCAACCGATCAGTTGCCGGAATAGGAGTAGGTCACCAGATGCAATTTAATGTCCTTCAGGGTGCGAACCAATCGGTCCAGACCTTCATCCGGATTGCTCAACAAAGTTCTTCCAGGAATCACCAGTTTCCATTTGCTGTTCCAGACTGAACGTCCAATCAAACGGGAGTTGGTAAACTGTGAAGGAGTCAATCCACCGATGCCGCCATATAAATTGCGCGTTAACAGATCCACGTTGGATACAGGACGAAACGCCTGATGCTTCCGGATCCCAAAGAGACTTTCGGTTAGTGAATCCGTCGATTGATACAATTTCTTCGATGAGAAATCTGAGGCGCCGATGTTGAATGGCATCGGAATCGTAACATCTTCAATCGACCAGGATCGGACAACACTGGTGTCTCCCAATGGAGGGCTGCGCATGGAGTCCACCCCTACAGGTATCAGGTAGATATAAGGTGTTGCGGCAAGTCCGTTTGGATCCATGAAATTGAATGATGGAGTCGAAGGAGAACTGCCTCCAGCAAAATCAACCGCTGAGGAGTTCGCTCCTGGATCATCCATGCCGACATAGCCTTCAAGAGCCACACCCAGTGAGTAGAGCTTGGTAGCAAACGAAGTTGGGCTGAATGCGTGATCCCCTGGCGAGAGCGCATGACCAAAGAGATTTTTGCCATCTGCTATAGTTGTGGAGAATTCCAAAACGATTCCAGGAACAGGTAAACCAGAACCATTATCGATCTGCATACAGTAGCGGCGAACATCTTCATCTGAGAGCAGGTTATCTTTCAGCCCCGCTTCCAATGCATCCCGCCACGCGGTGTCTCCTTCATCGCCAGGCAAAATTCGATAACGCTCGCCACGCAGTGAAACTGTAGTTCCATATTCGTCAGGATTATTGAAACCCAATCGCCCACGCAACACTTGCCAGTCACCTTTCATCTCAGCCAATACACTGGAGAGACCTGGATCACCCGTATTGCTTCCGGCAAATTGTGGCTCCCCATCTTGCACCACTCCAAGCGCTCGTGAATTAACGATCCGGCTCAGGAATGTTTGTCCCTGATCTGTATGAAGCAGTCCGGTTTCATAATCATAAGCCTTCGCAGCCATGTAAGTGTATCGGGCAGCCAAATCGAAAAGGGATTTGTAGCGTTCCAGTTTTTCATTTCTGAATATCCGGAATGCAGCGTCGCGAGTGCGGTAACCCTGAACGATCGAGGAGGTTCTCTGACGGAATATCTCTCTTTCCCGTTGCAGTCGATCACCTTTGGCAATCAATTGCTGAACACGACGTTCTGCATCGTCCAGTACTTGCAGGCTTTCATTGATGTCAAACAGACTGCTCTGCAAGTCGCGGAGAATAGTAGCGATTTCGTGGGCATCCGCCTGGAACTCTTCTTTCATCTCCAGGGCAGGAATCAAATTGTACTCAATATCCCTGATAATGCGTCCGTTACGGAACGAAAGAGCGCCGACCAACGCAGATCTCACGATTGCGGTCTTCTCAAGAATTTTAGCAATAGTAATCGTCACCTTTTTGATACCAGCGCGTCCGAATGATGTTAAATCACCCCCGGCCGCCAAACCTGCAATCGTTACCTGCGGCATTGCCTCCGCTCCGGCATTGGCAATTTCCTTCAGATCGCTCTTTGTCGA
>JAUIHU010000363.1 GCA_030432175.1 Verrucomicrobiia bacterium
AGGCGCTGAGCTTTATTCGCTTGGGATATCTTCTGGATGATACTCCGGGGTAGCTCCTGAGCATGTCGCAACAAACTCTCCGGTTCGGCAAGCGCGTGTCAGCGCCCGTTGGGGAGATTCTTCACCAATCAATGTGTGATAAAGCAACGCTGCCAGAAAAGAATCTCCAGCCCCTACGGTATCTTTCACTTGAATGGGACGCCCCTCTGCCCAATGCCAGTCTCCATCAATCCATAATCCAGCCCCATCCGCGCCAGCCGTCACACACCAGGTTGCTGACGATTGGAGATTTAATTTCTGAGAGACAAATTGGACATACTGGCGTAGCAGTTCGTTGACGTTCCCCTCAGACTCCAGGGACTTTTCCGACTCCGGGGTATGTCCTAAATGATTGGCCATTTGTTTCAGTTCATCATCATTCAGCTTGATCCAATCCGAACGTCTGGCAAACTCCACCGCCAAATCCAAATCATCATGTGGCGGACGAAAATTCACATCGAACACCTTGCGTACACCGTTCTGCTCAGCGCATTCCAATAATTGATTTAAAGCGTCCCTGTTAGCAGCGCTTCTCAATGCCAGCGTGCCAAACAAAACACCTGCCGCAGTACGCGTTTCCTGAAGGATTTTTTCAGTCACCGGGATGTGATCCCAGGCCATACCCTCGCGAAAATCATAGGAGGCTTTGCCTTCTGAATCCAGTTCCACCACCACCACTCCGGTCGGCCATTCACCCAGCTCTGCCACAAAACGAGTATCAATTCCCTTGCCACGGAATCGCCGGAGGAAATCTTCTCCAAGAAAATCCTTACCCACTGCCGATACTGGAGCCGCCTTGGCTCCCAGTCGTTCTAGATGATATGCCACATTCATCGGCGCTCCACCGGGAAACAAACCCGCAGGTAAGGCGTCCCAGAGAATCTCGCCAAAGCAAACAATTGGATGATCAGAATTCCGAATACCCATCCGTACACCTTAACGATGAGAGCGGGGGTGGTCAAACCACGGAAGATAAGGAATTTTTTTAACCACGAAAGACACGAAAGGCACGAAAAAAGATTTATAAACTTTTCGTGTTTTTCGTGCTTTTCGTGGTTAAAGCGATTCCGTGGTAGTTATTGCCCCGCCAGGTACTCGACGAGGTCCCGGATTTCCTTCAACGTAAAATACTGCTGCAAACCCTCCGGCATAGCCGATAGTCCGCGTTCACGGGATTCAATATCATTCAGCTCAATCCACTGAATAGCCGCTTCACTGTCGTTTGTATTTTCAGGTTCAGTTTCAACCTCGTCATCAAAAGCTCCTTCGAAATCCACATTGTCAAATCCGTCAGCAAACTCAGTTTCACCAGCGATTCTGGAGAGTACTTCAATCTGAAGTTTTTCATCCGTCTCCTTCAAGATTCGAGCCACAATCAGATCACCGTTTTTCATGGTTAACGTCGCCTGCTCGTATCCTTCTGCAAACTGCCGACTTGGATATAGAATGGATTCCAGGATGTATTCGCGCCCTTTGCGTTTTCCAATACCTGCCAGATTCGGCGCAACGTTTCCTCCCAAAGCGCCATCATCGCCACCGGCTTTGTGGCATCGAACACATTGCGCATCAGTTCGAGTGAAGAACAAATCTCTACCGCGTTCGAAATCCCCACCGGCGAGTACCATTCCGTATTCTCCCATTGGATGTGTAGCGATTTTGTCTTTCTGGAACTGAGCCAACAATTCCAATGCAGGACGGGAAGTCGTCACGCTCAGAGCTTCGAATACATCCAGGACCAACGCTTCTGGAACTTCTCCGCCGACCAGCATTTCCGCCAGTGTTGGAGCCCATTGCGCAGTCAGGTCAGTTGGGTTTTCTTTCAAAACAGTCAATGCTTCCTGCCGAGTTTGCGTAGATCCCTCTTTCAGCGCTCGCCGCATTTGTTCATCAGCAATGGTTCCATTGTATTTAAATAAAATGGACAAAGCCGCGCCGGTCAGCTGCGGAGCTTGATTGATGTCCTCCAATGAAAACCGCAATGCTTTCTCGGATGCCTGGGATGGATTTCGCTCCAGGTATTGTAAGGCCGCTACACGTGAAGATTCATCACGACTTGTGTCTTTTACCCATTCCAGAAATTGTTCGGGATTCATTTTCAATCCGAGTTTTTCTGCGGCTGTCAAAGCAGCAGATTGCAACTCGGAAGATCCATCCAATGCTTCAGCCAGTCTGGCTTCCAATGCAGCGGCTGCATCTCGTGGATTTCGCACAGCTGGCTCAAATGGGACCCAGGCTCCGGTGACGCGGTCCCGAGAGCTGGGCTGTCTCCAACGCTCGAGCATCGTCAACGCTTCGCGACGAAGTTCTTCGGATTGTGTTGTATCAGCTGCCACTGCTGCGATACGCGCTGCATGTTCAGGTGAACCCAAACGGTAATTGGCGTTCATTATGCGTCGTCCCAGAGCTTCATTCCAGGCGATGTCAGGCCGATCCACCAAATCAGCAAGAGCTGGTAACGCCGCTTTGACTGGAACATCATTAATCGCCCTGGCTGTTTCCAGAACAACTGCTGGATTAATATCATTCAAAAATCTGGAAAGCTCCGGACTTTCGAGTCGACGCAAAACCGAGACGGCCAGCATTCGGATCGGATCGGACGGATCGCTCACCAGCCCTGTCAGCATTTCGATATCACCGATGCGCTCCAAAGCTGCGACGACCGCGTGGCGCAGATAAACCTGATCCGGTTTCAAACGGTTTACCAAGTCCAACATCGCTGATTGAGTTCCACGGGCTTTCAAATGCCCTAAACTCTGTGCTGCAAAAAAAGCAGGCCTAGCGTCGTCTTTGTCTCCTTGATACGATTCCAACAGTTCTACCAACGCTTCCAAGGAATCCGGATAATACTCCAGAGCTTTGGCCGCCTGCGCCCGGATTTCATGATCCGCATCCTGAGTCAGCTGAACCAGCGTTTTCTGTATGGAAGGTTGGGGAGATTTTTCACTGATTTGCGACAGAGCCCAGATAGAATGCACGCGCGCCAATCGGGTCACCAAAATATCAACGCTTTGATTTATTACACTTGTATTCCCTAAACGAACTATGAGTTGATCCAAAGAATCTTCCCCACGACGCGCTAATTCAAACTGAGCTTTCAAACGGACCCTCATGTTGGGGCTTTCCAAAATATCAATCAGTTCATCGACGGATCGTTTTCCAAAATCAGACTGCAGAAGGAGGGAAGCTTCCTTGACTTCCGGATCCTGATGATGATTTGGATCAAACACGCGATGAACTCGCCCGGCTGCATTCAGAGCCCAACCACCGGTCCAGTCCGCCAGATAAAGGCCTGATCCGTCCGGACTGAAATCCACTCCGGTGATGACAGCTCCTCGCATGAACTCCTCATTCTTCACCATCTCAAAGTCAGCGCCTCGGGGTTCAAGCAGGTAGGCGTTGATCCCAGAATTGCCAGCGCCCCCAGTGAAATGAGCGAGAAAGAAGTGGTTGTCGAATTCATCTCCAAATCCGGTTCCAGGATAGTAAGACAATCCGCAAGGTCCGCCTGCAATATATTCAACGGGTGGCAAAACCCAGGCTGGTTGTTCAGGAAACCATTTATGCCAGAGACCTTCATCATTCCAGACATGATAATCTCCCGGCTCAGCGCCCCATTTGGAGCCAACCCGATACTGCCAGTAGGTGCGCCATCCATAATCACCATCCTGAACTACATAATACCAGCGTTCGCGGTCCCCGAAATCACCATCATTATCGCCGGTAAAAAGATTTCCAAACTGATCAAACGCCAGTTCCTGTGGATTTCGCAGTCCGTGAGCGAACACCTCAAAATCCGATCCATCCGGATTGCAACGAAACACGGCGCCTTCGTTGGGGTAGTAATCGGAAGCAATGTCACCAATCGACCAGTAGATTTTTCCATCCGGTCCTACGGTCAGTCCGTGCATGTTGTGTCCGGCATAAGCAATATGAACAGCAAATCCTTGAGCAATGGAATCTCTCTGATCAGAAACACCGTCGCCGTCGGCGTCTCGCAATTTCCATACATCTGGCGCAATCGTGGTGTAAACATCTCCGTCAAAAGCCATCACTCCTGCCGCAACTCCAGTCACGATGGTGTTGAAATCTTCTGCAAAAACTGAGGACTCATCAGCGATTCCATCACCATCCGTGTCTCGGAGTTCATGAATGGATTCCGACAACACGGTGAGGTCTTTCCAATCATGAAGTCCATCCTGATTGTAATCCTCCACGCGTCGTCGATTGGCTTCGCTATTGTCTGCGGTCAGCGTGGAGCGATAGAAGGCTTCCTTGTCCGCAACGGATTTTAAAGAAAGCTCCACATCCAGCCAGTCGGCGTTGTTGCGAATATCGAGATTGGAAGCCTTACGCCGGCGAGTTTCCGAGACGTACACCTTGCCATCTTCCGCAACGCTCACTGAAACTGGATTAGCGAACATGGGATTGGCGGCGAAGACTTCGGACCTCAAACCTTCAGGAACCTGAAACTCGGAAGGCTGCTGAGCTGAGGCGCTGGGATTGAAAAACAATGAAATACAAAACGCGATCCCGTATCCGGACAGACGGGAAACCTGCTGGAAAGGAGATTCAGATGTCGGTGAAATCATGGAACGAATATCCCAGATCCAGAACATTCTCGCAACTTCAGATGTGGGGATTACCACACGGATAGGGACGGATCACTCCGGGGTTAATGTCCGGATTCCGGCCCCGTCCGGGAAATCCCCCCAAACACGAACATCCGTTGTGAACAATTACCACGAATGGACACCCACACCATGCGGACACCCACACCATGCGGACACCCGTTTGTGCGAAAGGATACAAAATGTTTTAGGATACCCGATTATTTTGGATGTCCGATTGATTTTCCGATTGATTTTGGATGTCCGAATGGTTTTGGATGTCCGAATGGTTTTGGATGTCCGAATGGTTTTGGATGTCCGAATGGTTTTGGATGTCCGAATGGTTTTGGATGTCCGAATGGTTTTGGATGTCCGATTGTTTTGGATGTCCGATTGTTTTGGGTGTCCGTTTGATTTTGGGTGCCCATTTGGTTTTGGGTGTCCAAACCGTTTGATTCAAAATGATTCAACGTTGGGGGAATTCCCTGGACGGGTTAATTTTGTGGGGTTTTGGCGGGGTTGTTTTTAACCGCACGGGTTAATTTTGTCCGGGGGTGTAACGGGGTTGTTTTGACCCGCACGGGTTAATTTTGACGGGGGATCCAGGGCTAGCGCCCTTCGCTACGCACGGGCCGCCCAGAGGG
>JAUIHU010000364.1 GCA_030432175.1 Verrucomicrobiia bacterium
AGATGCACGGCTTGTCCCTGCACCGCTCCGACGATTTTATCCGGCTCTGTCTTTAATCGGTCTGCGACAAACTGACGATTGGCTTCAGGCGCCAGGATCTTCATGTGTGGGTTGGTCTCCCAGAGTGGCGCCAGGGTTTCGTAGTCCAGATGGTCGGTATGATTGTGTGAAGATGTCGCGACCAGAATGTTTTTTAACGCAGCCGGATCAACAACCCTTTCGGTCATGCGCACATGAGGCTTCTCGGTGGCATCGTATTTTTTTGTCAGCGAATCGGACAGGTACGGATCCAGCAAAATGCGGGATCCACGCCACTGAATCAGAAATCCACTTTGACCCAGCCACCAGAGCTGAAAATGGTTGGATCCGGATTCCTCCTGGGCAGCAGATTCGACATCAGCCAAAAATTCCTCATCTTTTAAAAAGGGTTTAATCATCAGAACGAACGGTCAGCGCGGTTATTTGGATGCAGCGGTTATTATTTTTAAATCTCATTCAGCTTCAGGCAATCCCAATGGAGCATACAATTGAGACACCCGCCGCGCATGTTCATCGTAGGCAGCCTCAAAAATCTCAGCAGCCCTTTCTGATCCAACAACCGAACCTGCAGTTAAAGCTTTGGGAGGATGTCCAGCGACAGTCAGGCGTTGTGCAACTTCAGCTTTGAGCGCATTGATCACCATGCAACCGCCGACAGTAGAGCCGGGAGCAACCGGAGTTTCCAATCCATCAATCCTCACCATGGCGTCCCCCGAGGGCGCGCCTGTATCCAGGACCAGATCTGCAAAATCGGTCAGTTTTTTTTCATCAGCTCGCTTGCTGCAGCTGGTTTCCAAATGTTTTTGGCTCACCAGCGCGACGACTTTCAATCCAGCTTTCTGGAAAAGTTCAGCCATTTCTATTGGGGTGATATTACAGCCACTGGAAGAAACCACCAAAGCGCAATCCTGATTTGAAAGAGCAAAGTTCCTTAAAATTCTTGCTGCCAGACCTGAAACGTTTTCCAAAAACATGGCCTGTCTCTGTCCGTTGGCCCCTACAACCTGATTGTGAAAAGTCAGAGAGAGTTCCACGATCGGGTGAAATCCTGGGAAGGATCCGTACCGCGGCCACATTTCCTCGACCAGGATCCGGCTGTGTCCGGAGCCGAAGAGATGCACCAGCCGATTGGCCAATATAGAATCAGCAAACCAATCAGCTGCCTGCTGAATCAAGGGCATTTGCGATTCGACGCATTGGGTCAATTCTTGGCAGGCATGTAAATAGCGGAGGCCAGGTGAGGCCTGATCCGATGTCGATGAAGAAGTCGCGGAATCTTTCATTGGCGGTCGTGTCAAATCAGAGCCCATCCAAACAGATCCAAAGCTAAACAGTCAATATCAGTCGTTTTAGCTCACAATGTTTATCACACGGAAAATCTGCTGACCATCATTCCATTGAGCCTCTTTTGCCCAATCACCACTTCTGCAGACTTTCTTTATGTCAGGTCAGGAAGAATCTGGCTGCCAAAGATTCGTACTGTAAAACCACGGAATCCACGGAAAATGAAAAAGAACTGAAAAAACCTGTTTCAAATGGATAACATACTTTGACAATCTTTGTTACAATCAATAGCGTTTTCCCATGAACATATCACTCACCCCTGAACTGGAAAAGGCGGTCAAAGAAAAGGTGGATTCCGGTCTTTACAATAATGCAAGTGAAGTGATTCGTGAAGCGCTCAGACTCTCTTTAAAGCAAGACCAGGAAAATGACTGGCTGAAGAGAGAAGCTGCCATTGGCTGCGCCCAGCTGGAAGCCGGCGCGACTGTTTGCATCCAATCTAAAAACAGTTCTTAGATCTAGCGAGATGTAAAAAATGAAATTGGAATTCTCGGTCCGGTACAAAAAGAAAATTTAAAATTCTTTGACTCCCCATCGTAAAGGAAATCCTAGGGTTCGATTCCCTTCACCCGCTCTCTTTTTCTTTTCAAAACCACCGAAAACACTGAAGGCACGGAAATTTCTTCTAGCGCAAATTCTTTGAGACTTCAGTGATTGAAATCGGGAGGGCACGCGCAAGGCATGCCCGTACGGGCATGCCTTGCGCGTGCCCTGGGTGCGGATTAACCCCATGACTTTATAATGACCTCATGCCTTCATGCCTCCAATGAATTCTTTGACACCAAAAAATTACACAGGGAACACCGCGTATCGTAACTGCAGGGTGCGATTAAAGAAGGGTGGCATGAAAATTTCAAAGGCCAAAGGCCTGACACATACCAGCCTGGGCTGCCAAGCCCAGGTTTAGTTCTCTATATTCCCAAGGGCTGAAAGCCCGACACATAAAAATATTGTTTGAGAAAGGGTTCTATGAATGTGTCGGGCCTTCAGCCCTTTTGATTGAAGGATGCCGTCCTGGGCTTGACAGCCCAGGCTGGTATGTGTCGCGCCGTTGGCGCTGGGGGCATTTAGTAAGAGTAAGAGTCTGAATAAATCTTTTTGATTACCGAATTTTCTACCGTTTGTACCATTTTACGCCACCCTGCTTTAATCGCACCAATTCGATCTAAATTTGGGTGTCAAAGAATTAATTACTGTTGATCTCTGGGCTGTACTGCAGAATCCCGTTGGGATTCAAACTATTTACAGGTTACCTTTTTTGGGTGTTAAAAAATCGCAAAAAACGAGAGTTCATTAATCAAAATGACATGAAGCTGCAACTGATGACTACACTTTCGGCATCTAAGAGCTGCTCTCTTTCTGGGTTCTTTTTTTTGAAGAAAGCTTGCAAAAATCTCGACAAAAAATGCTTTTAATCCATTTTTAAAGCATGATTCTGCAGTTTTCCGTTTCTAATTATCGTTCTGTGCGTGGCTTGGAAACATTGAATCTGGTAGCCAGTAATTATGATAAATCGTTGCCAGAAAATTTGATCCAAGAAAATTTTCCAGGCTTAAAGGGAAAACGCTGGATCAAAGCCGCTGTCCTTTATGGCGCAAATGCCAGTGGCAAAAGCACAGTCATTGCTGCTATGCAATCTTTATCCAACTGGGTGAGTCAATCGGCAAAAACTACCGATCCTGATGAAGTTATCCCCAGTATAGAACCTTTTGCGCTGGATCCAAAAGCTCTGGATGAACCGACCGCGTTTGCAGTGGTTTTCGTGACTGATGGAATCCGTTATGAATATCGAGTCGCCGCGACTCGATATTTAATCATCCATGAATCATTGAGAGCGTGGCCGGTGGGAAAAGAGCAGATTTGGTTCGAACGGGATTGGAATCCGGATCTTGGCTCGCATGACTTCTCACCTGAGAACCCTAAAGGTCTTCCTAGAAATAGAGACATTGAGCAAAGGACACTGCGAAATATGTTGTACCTTTCTAAAGCAGTTGCCGAGAACAGAAAGGAATTGAGGCCAGTGTTTCGATGGTTTGTCAGTCAGATTCAGTTCCTCGATCTGGGTGTCCGATCCGATCTATCGAATAGCTTCACCTTACAGCAAATTGATGGAGAAGACTCTGAACTCAGATTGAAGATAATTGATGTATTAAAGCATGCTGATATTGGTATTACTGATGCGCGATCAGTGAATGCAAGCCCGCCAAAAGGGTTGATAGAAAAACTCAACGAATCGGAAGTACAAGAATCTCAGTTGGCAAAGATTCGCAAACTTTTGAAAAACCACAAGCAGCCCGAACTTTTACATCGTGGGCTGGGTGGGACTGAATTGGCTTTAGACTGGCGCAATGAATCAGCGGGCACCCATCGACTTTTTGCTTTGATTGGTCCCTGGTTAGATATCCTTAAGAACGGTTATACTGTTTGCATTGATGAGATGGAGACGAGTATGCACCCATTGATGGTGAGAGAACTGCTGAAACTTTTCTTTTGCGAAAAAGAAAACAGCGGAGGAGCCCAGGTTATATTTACTTCACATAATCCTTTGTTTCTGGACCCTACCTTATTACGACGTGACCAAGTGTGGTTTACTGACAAGGACGATGAGGGTGTGACACATTTATATCCATTGACGGATTTTCAACCTAGAAAAGAAGAGTCGTACATTAGAGGTTATATGGTTGGTAGATATGGGGCTATTCCCTTTGTGCCTCGAGGTTTGCTTGGGCATTTCTCACCAACTTATCCAGGAGCCAGTAAAAAGGAGGAACGTCATGTCTGAAAGTAAACTTCCATGGTGGAAGTCAGAAAGGAATCTCAGTAGAAAACGAAAAGCTGCCGCCGATTTAGAAAAACGACTTGCTCAGGTTGGGGATTCATTTTTGATTGTCACCGAAGGAGAGGTTTCCGAGCCAGTCTATTTTCAACTGCTGCGTGAATCGCTCCAGCTTCACACCGTCAGTGTAAAGGTGATGCCCGGAAAAGCTTCTGATCCGAGGCATGTGATACAAACAGCATCGGATGAAGTAAAAGACCTGGCTCGTCGTGTTAGAAAAAATCAGATTGCAAATAATGAGGTTAAGAAATTTGATCATGTCTGGGCGGTAATTGACACGGATGTGGCGATTCGTCAGGGGTTTTGGAATGATGTATTCCAGAAATCTCGTGACCTTAAAATCCGATTGGCACACTCGACTCCCTGTTTTGAATATTGGCTGTTGCTTCATCTTAAGATGACAACACGAAGTGATCTGGTCGATGGGACTGCAGCTAAAAAAGTATTTGGTGACGAACTTGGCTCTGCCTATTCAACGAGCCGAAACCTCACTGAAGCAGCCCTTAACAGCATAATTACAAAATGGCCATCGGCAGTTCGTAATGCACGGCAGGTGAGGCAGCATCATAAAGATGCCAATTCTCCACTTCCTGCCAATCCATCCACTGAGGTGGATCTACTTTGCTGCGCTTTAAATGATGCCGCTCTGGAACATTCCAGGAAAAGTTTCTAGTTCCCAAAATTTCTAACTTTTAATTCGATTTCCCCCTGCTTCGAGCTAACCTCACCTCCACCAATGGCGATTAAGAAATCTCAGCTTTATAGTTCTCTGTGGCAGTCCTGCGATGAGTTGCGGGGCGGGATGGATGCGAGTCAGTACAAGGATTATGTGCTGTTCATGTTGTTCATCAAGTATGTGTCCGATAAGTACGGGGATTCGGATGATTTTGAGCCGGCTGTGACGATTCCTAAGGGCTCCAGCTTCACGGATATGGTGGAGTTGAAGGGGAAGGCGGATGTGGGGAATCGAATCAATACTCAGATCATTCAGCCGCTGATCGATTCGAATGCGCGTCTGGCTCGGAGCGATTTCCCCGATTTTAATGATCCCAATAAGCTGGGGGAGGGG
>JAUIHU010000365.1 GCA_030432175.1 Verrucomicrobiia bacterium
CATTGTTCATATCACCCAGTATCAGATCACTCGCCCCCAGGACTTTCCGGTCCAGTTCAATGGACTTGACCGCCCATGTCTGATCGCCCGAATTTTCTTCCAGAACATAAAACCTGTCCAGGTCCTCACACCGTGGATCCAACATGGTGATCACTCCAACACTTTCATTGTTCTCATGAAGAATTCGGATTGACGGTCCGGGAACGCCCACAAAACTTTGAAAGGAACTGCCAGCCATCAAAGTATCCTCTTTCCTGATAAATCGGCGCCAAATAATTTGACCGGAGGCATCGGCGCTTCGATAAGCTACCCACCAGGAAGCATTACCGGAATCGTTGCTCATCTTTGGATCAGGAGATAACATCTGGACGATTTGAATATCACTCCCCTCGAGCCCTTCTAACGCTACCGGCAAATACCGAAAGCCTTTTCCGGATTGATTTAACCAAATCTCCACCTGCAACTTCTCCGGATCCGCATTTAACATCCCAACATCCAACCAACCATCCTGATTCCAATCCAATATCCAAACAGGAACCTCATGTTCACGGTATGGATTGCCCTTCCCTATGAATGGATAAACCGGTTCCCGCAAAGGACGGGTTTGCCATTGCTTGTCCGAATCGAACTCAGGATTTGGCTGTTTCACAAAATTCCAAACGGGTCCATGATTCGAGGATTGGTCCGCTGTATCATTCAAAGTGATTTTTTCATCGGACGAATGCTTTGAATCCGGTTCAAAAATTTTCACACGCGTATTGGCTCTCAACTGACGCACGACTGAACGATTTCCATTCGGCCACCGAATCCTTAACTCGGCCTCTGGAGCTACTTGACCATTATCATTAGAGAAAGCAAACACCTTGAGCGTCGACGAACCAGAAACATAATTCCCTCCTGATTGAATCTCATCCGACTGAACCAGATTCCCAATTCTAAATTCCAAACGAGAGCCAACAGCGCGACGATTATCTTTTATCCCCACTAACTCGAAAGCAATGCGCGGACGGATTGATTGATTTTCATAAATCGCAGAAGGCTGAGTCAGCCCATTAAAAACCACATCCAGATCACCATCCCGATCCAGATCAGCCAGAGCCATTCCATGAGTGATCGTTTCCTCAGCCCAACCCCATTCGGCGCTCGCATCCACAAACCTCCCGTCACCCCGATTTCTGAAAATCATGTTTGGAATACGCAGGTCCGGATAGTATTCCAACGGCTCACCCGCTCGCCGAATCTCCCCGGCATTCCTGGCTCCCTCGACAGCTTTCACAGCATCTGCATCCAGAATGTCAAAGGAATGACCATTGGCGATTAGCAAATCTTCGTATCCATCCAGATCCACATCACAGAAAATCGCGTTCCAGGTCCATTCACTGGCGCTGAGTCCGGCCCAGGACGCGATTTCCGCCCAGGATCCATCGCCGCGATTTTGAAACAATGTATTGCGCATGACCTGAGGCCGATTCATCTGCAGATCCTCCATGGTCACCGGACGCTGAGTATTTCCGGTTTGTGTCAATCGCCGAACCGGATCCGGGCTCAGCATATCAGCCACAAAAAAATCATCCTGTCCGTCCCGGTTGATGTCCGAAAAATCCACAGCCATGGAGGACCAACTGGTCTTGGCCAAAGCCGCGCGTGGCAAAGCTCGAAAGGAGCCATTCTTCTGATTGATCCAAATCCGGTCCGGTGAAGTAAAATCATTGCAGACGTATAGATCCAGCCAGCCATCCTGATTGATATCCCGAAAGGCAACCGCCAATCCCCAGTCCAAAGGCGCTTCTTGCAAACGATTTCCATCCGCATCCAGAAAAGCTCCCTCCGTCCACGACACTGGCTTGAATCGTCCTCCTCCGACATTTTCGTAGAGTTGGTCCGCAACTCCCAGTTCCACAATCGATCCCTGCCCCTGTCCTGTGTGATCCGGCAAAACGGCAAAACGCTTGTCGTAAGGAGGAGCTACCGTGATCCGACCCTGTTCATTGCGCAAAGGTATCTGCACCGACCGGTCGTGCATGGTTTCATTCTGATAATGGGTGACATATAAATCCAAGTCTCCATCCCGATCAAAATCTCCGGCCGCTGCCGAGTAAGCGGGCGTCTTCAAGGCCAGACCTGCGCCGGAAAAAAGTGTCAATCCCTGCCCGCCCTGATTCAGAAACAATTTCGTCCCGGCTTGCAATCCGTTGACCAACAAATCAACCAACCCATCGCCATTGAAATCTTCCCACAAAGCGCCGGTAGAATATTGGTCGGGCAATCCCACGCCATATTTTTCCGTCACATCCTCGAAACGAAAATTTCCTAAATTCCGGTAAAGTGAATTCGATCCAACCAATCGACAGAAATATAAATCCTCCCAGCCGTCTCCATCAAAATCTCCAACAGCCACTCCAGATCCATTCAGCAGGATTTGATTGAGTGAAGCCAGTTTGTCTGGAAGCTGATTCTGAAAATCAATACCGGTCCTGGCTGATGAAAGGGATTCAAAACCAACCGTTCTTCCGACGGGTAAGAATCGCCTTGAATCCAGTTCCTCCGTTTCAATTTTCAAATCCTGCCCTTGGCTTGAGAAAGGCAAAACAGACATCAGGGCCACGGAAAAGAACCAACTCCGTGCATGGATACAGATGTCGTAAAGTAATGGCTGAGCTTGGGTCACGGGAGAATTTAGAATTAAAAATTGAGAATTAGGAATTAAAAATTCTTCAAACCTTCACCCTGGCTGCGATTACAGAAGGATGGCATGAAAATTTTCCAAGGCCAAAGGCCTGACACATATCAGCCTGGGCTGCCAAGCCCAGGTTTGGTTCACCACCAAATCTCCAAGGGCTGAAGGCCCGACACATAAAAATCTTGTTCGAGAAAAGATCCTGTATATGTATCGGGCCTTCAGCCTTTTTGATTGAGGAGAATGCCGCCCTGGGCTTGGCAGCCCAGGCTGGTATGTGTCGCGCCGTTGGCGCTGGGGGCATTGAGTCAGAGTCTGAATAAGTCTTTTTGACATCCGAATTTTCTACCGCTTGCACTATTTTCCCCACCCTCCTTTAATCGTACCCCACCACCCTCGGGTGCTATTACAGAAGGATGGTTGTTTACTGGTTCATCCTACTCCAAATGCTGGATCCACTCGCCGATCTGGGGCTCAGCGGACCGTGGTGTGCCCGACAATTCTTTGTTCAAAAATGGCTAGTTTTCCTCGTGGATTCTTATAAACTGATGTAATGATTGCAGAAGATTTGAAAAGATTATCCATGTCAGAGAAACTCCAGATAATGGAAACATTGTGGGAAGATATGCGGAAAAAATTAGAAGGAACAGGTATCCCTGAAGATTTTAGAAAATTACTAAGTGAACGCAGAAATAGAGTTAAAGATGGCGCCGCAAATTTAAGTGAATGGGACGAAATTAAATATAAAATTGGTAAACTATGAATCAGATCAAGATTTCTGATGAAGCAATTCAGGATTTGAACGATGGGTACTGGTTTTATGAGATTCAGGAAAAAGGATTAGGAGATTATTTTGCAAATAGTCTTCGTTCTGAAATCGACAGATTACAATTCTATGCTGGCATACATAGTGTAGTACACGAAGATTTTTATCATGTCGTCTGTAAAAATTTCCATTTGGCATTTTTTACACATTTGAGCGACCAAATAACTTAGTTATAGTTTGGGCTGTATTAGATTTAAGACGCGATCCTGAATGGATCAAAACAAGACTATTATAACTAATTGAATTCAAGGAAGTCACGAACCGGGCCAGAAAGCTCGTGACGACCATTTGCAATCTAGAAAACCTAACGTGCTCCAACGTTCAAAATCACGCCGAAGGTTATCATTCCTTAATGACGACATGTCCTGAGGGCTCGCTCAAAGGGGGCACGCGTAAAGCGAGCCCCTACATCTCTTCAACCCTCAAAATGACTTCTCCACCATTTCGCTCAATTGAATTAATCTGCGGCGCTGTATCCCCTTCCCTCAATGACCGTAACCGGTAAAAGCGCGCCTCTTCCTGGGCCACGGCCTGGATCTCTCCCAATTCCGAATCCACATCCGCCATTGGATCATCCACATACGGCCCGTCCGCCTGTGCCGCTGACTGCAGCGCCCAGCGTTGGGGGAGTTTGTCGGTGGGAATCCAGACCAGATAATTCAAAGCCAGCGACTCTCCATCGGCCAACTCGTCCTCTGCCTGCAGTCGAAAACGGATGACCTCTGCAGCGGACACCACCTGCATCCACTTGCCCGCTCTGTTCATCAAAGGGAAATTCCGATAAAACCCGGGAGAGTCGGAAAAATCTTTGACACCCAAAAAATTGTGACTCGGAAACAGTTTGAATCCCAACGGGATTCTGCAGCACAGCCCAGGGTTGCGAGGCACGAGCTACCCTGGGTTACCGATCAAAACCAGAACCAACTCTGAAGGAGTTGTGGACGATTACATTCCAATTCAAAGCATTCGTTAAACTGAATATTTTGACGGGGTTGATGTCTTTGTCCAGAAGGCGCAACTCCTACAGAGTTGTGAAAATTTGGATGTATTACCCAGGGTAGCGCTCAACGCGCAACCCTGGGCTGTGTTGCGGAATCCCGTTGGGATTCATCCCATATGGCAGCCAGAGCCAACGTTGATAATGCTTTGCCATTCAGTTCATCTCTTTTTCCGTTTATAGAAGTGTTAAACTCTGTGATTTATTGGTTTTCTGTTCTTTTTATCATATTACGGCGTAAAAACTCCGGAGACTGATTGAGCTTCAAGATCAGGAACTACCATCAGGGCATGCTGGAGCCATAAAGGGGTGCGATTAAAGTTGGGTGGCTGTTTGCCAGTTCAGCCCACTTCCAATACCAGCTCTACTCGCCGAGCTGGGGCTCAGCGTTCTCAGGGGCCACCCACTTTTAATCGCACCTTTCACCCTCCTCTACTCGTTTTGACTAAAATAAATTTCTCCCCATCTCTCCACGAATTTGAAATCATCTCCCTATGTTCCCATTGTTTGGCAAACGAATTGCAGGCTTGACTCGAAAAAATGCTATTGGAGCGCTTTCCGCTATTACTCTTGCATTAGCCACCTCTTACACAGGGGCAGCTGAAGATGCAGGTGAGCGTCCGCTAAACGTGTTGTTTATCCTGGTGGATGACCTGGGCTACATGGACATCGGCGCCAATAATCCGGAAACCTTCTATGAAACCCCGAATATCGACGGACTCGCCGCTAGCGGGATGCGATTTACCAACGGTTACGCCGCCAACCCGGTCTGTAGTCCAAC
>JAUIHU010000366.1 GCA_030432175.1 Verrucomicrobiia bacterium
CGAGGGAGGCGATTCGTCATTTCCCAACTCGACGCGATCGGCAGTCGGTGCGACTACATCTATGACTCCACTATGCGGTTTTACCAACAGATGGGAATCGCCGCGAGTGATGGGGTGGTGTGCATTTCCGAGTATGGTCTCAAGGATGCAATCGAGTTCTTCGATTTGGATCCTCAAGAGACACCGAGTCGGGCGTTCCTCCTCGCCATGGAACCGACTGCGGAAATTCCGGAATCCACCATGAGTGGCGATGATGAGTCTTACATGGTTGTCGGCAGTTGGCGGTACGATCACAAAATGCTTCGTCCCGCCCTTAATTCAGTTCGAACAATCGCAACACAACTGAATCGGAAGGTGGTTTTCCATTTTCTTGGGGACCTATCTGGAGAACCGGACCTGCCCGATTGCATTAGGTACCACAAACACAATCAAACCCAAGAGGAATTGGACCGCCTATTCGAGAGAGTTCACGGGTTTATCTTTCCCAGTGTTTATGAGGGGTATGGACTACCGATCATGCACGCCTTCCGTTTTCAGAAACCGATACTGATCGCCGACACCGAGGTGAATCGAGAGATTCAGAAATCCTTCGGCGGATCGGAGGTTTTCTTTTTCGGTGCGGAGGCAAATCTTACCGAGGCTTTGAGGGATTTCATTCAAACCAAGCCTTCTCGAAACAGACCCGAATGCCCTCGTGATTGGAATCGCGTCGCCCTGGAAACGTTAGATTTTCTGGCTGCCACCCCCAATATTTGCCGCCACCTCGAAATGGAAACATACACCTGGGAGGTCATGCCGGATGCTTTGAAATCTTCAACAGTTACAGAGCAGCTTGCCAGGGAATATCATTGGACCCTGGATCAGCTGAAACAGAGAGGATTAGCCTAGATGATTTGTCGATCTCCTTTGCTGAAAATAATGAAAAGCCGATTCTTGGAGTTCAAATCTGCCTTCAGCTGAAATCCACATGTCAGGTTCCATCCAAAATCCAAATCCCGGAACACTGAAAGCATTTTTAGTTCTGGGCCGTATGTCCAACCTGCCAACTGTTTGGTCAAATGTCCTGCTGGCATGGTCCCTTTCAGGCTCTGCCGATAGGTTTCAATGGATCATTTTCGCGCTGGCCGGATCTTTATTGTACACGGGAGGCATGCTTCTGAATGATTACTTTGATTTTGGATTCGATTCTCAGCATCGACCTGAACGGCCTATCCCTGCGGGCTGGATCTCATTGAAGGCAGTCGGTCTGAGTTCCTTGGGCATGATGGTTGTTGGCTGGGGAATATTCATTTTTTACGGCCTCATTTCCATCATTTATGCAACAGCCTTAACGGGCTGCATCATACTTTACAATAAATGGCACAAGGGAAATCCGCTTTCGCCCTGGATCATGGCCGCATGTCGGTCTTTACTGATTTTAAGCGTGGCTCTCGCAGCAGGCGACACTCATGCCTGGATTCCCGAGTCCAATATTCTTTGGACTTCCATAGCCGCAGGATCCTACATCGTCGGACTGACTTACATTGCCAAAGCCGAAAGCGCTCCGGTAAAAAGAAACTCAGCATATTGGGAGGCCATCATCTTGTTAGCTCTGCCCTGGTTAATTACATTGATGCAATCTCAAGGGCAGTTTACGCTCTTGTTCTGGATATCGGCTTCACTCGCAACAGCTTGGACGCTTTGGGCTTTGGCTCCTGTCATCGGCAGAAAAAAAGTGAACATCGGGAAAATGGTATCTGCCTTACTGGCAGGGATTCCTCTGATAGACGCTCTGGTCCTTTCACCTTACCTGCAATACCATGTCATTGAGCATGTCAACCAACCGATAATCATTGTTTTTATGATGATGTTTTCGTTGGCTTGTTTGACGCAACTAGTTGCGCCCGCAACCTGAAATCGTACTCAAAACTTCAAAATTTCGTATATTTTTCCAAAACCATCTCTTTTCACTTGCGCACTTTCGCCTGGATCGCTTCAATCTGGATTCTTTCGCCTTCAGGCTTAGTGGCCTGAAAACAGCCGGGTGAAAAGGCTTCCTGAAAACTATGTGAACGGTTGCTACTCAAGCAGAAAACCAAACCATTTTGGTCAACTGTGATCGTTCAGAAATCCGGACTAAAAAGCTAACAGACGACAAGCGAAGCACAGCTTGAATAATTTTATTAAAAAAAAGACAGCGATCTTTAGATAAAATCTGATATAAAAGAAGGATTCTATAAGATGACTGGGTTAGCCAGTGAGTAACTTGATGGATACCAAACGCGTCGATGTGTAAGCCGTCTATGAAACTGGCCACGGTTCGAAAATAAAAATGGCAAAAATTTCTCGCAAAACAGCAAAAACCAACAGGAATGGGGTCACAAAATATGATGCCCACCATTCAGTTCTGAACAAAACGTATGGCGCTTTCGCAGATTTGCGCCGTCAATTGTCCGATTCCAGGGAGGCAATTGAGGAGCGTCAGGAACTCCTGCAGGCTTTTTCCAACTGTCCGGATTCTCAGAGAACCTGGCTTATTCTTGAGGATTACTTCGAACGACTGAATCTCTCACGAAAGGATTTTCAGGATACGAGTTGGTGGGACAGAGTGCTGTCAGCTAAAGGAACGATCCGAATCGAAGAATTGGCGATGCTGTTCATGAAAGCGCGTCGTCCACTTCCAACTGAACTGGAGCCTTATGCAAATCTGGCCCGGTTCGCGGAAATGGAAAAAGCCGAAGAAGAGCAGGAATTACTCGACGCCTTATCAGATTGGATGTTCCCTCCCGAACCTCAGCATTTGGACGCCCCACGCGCTGGCTTAAAGGTGAAAGGAATTTTATCCGAATCTTCCGTCAATCCTGGACTTTTCCAGCTTGCCGTCGACTTGTTTCTGGTTCGCCCTCGCACAGGAGAACGCCAGCGCAGCCTGCAGGAAATCGTGGAGATATTCCAACGATCCAGCCATGAAGAGGAATTGTTTGCTCCGGAAGACTGGCGGTTTATTCAATGGCTGGCGGAGACATACCCGGATGGGGACCATCCTTCGCTGCGAGGAGAGGAAGCCGAACTGGATGATGATGACGAAGTCGAGGATGAGGATTTTGAGGATCTCTCTGAAGATTCCGAATTTGAAAACGATGCTGATGAAGAGGAACCCGAGGAAGAGGAAGAATCCATTCCATCTATTCTGTTGTCGGGCGCTGAGTTATTGAACTGGTTGGCTCAATGGGGCGCTTCCGGTCAAATGCTGTTCATTAATGATGAAGAGCAGGAGATCCCAATGGAGTTCCGAGGCGAAATCGCCCAGTTAGAACCCAACCTCGAGTCTCGTAATGATGAACTCTCTTTGACTCAAGCTCTAAAAGTGGATGGGAATGAAGAACTAATCCCGTTCCAAAGAGTAACTTTCTTGGACGGAACCCCAAGATTGGCCACTATCAATGGTCGATTCTACCTCGTTAGAAATTCACCTCCTAATACTTTGTTCCAAGCCTGGAAAACGCGAAAGAGCGCTCCGGTCAAACGAATGAAAGACAGTTTCCTCAAGAAACTGCGCAAGAATTTTGGATCTCGTGGAGAGGATTGGAAAAATCTCTGTGATGCCCATCCAGCAACTCCGCGTTTTACATTCGAACTGGATGACGACACGATCCGCCTGCGGTTGAAGGCCAAGAGTGAACTGGATAAAAGTTCCTGGGAATGGAGTGGCCATGACTGGCGTCGCGAGGAAGATATAATTCCCGTAAAACCTTCCAGGAAAAAGTCCGCGAAATCCAAAAACACCCAGTCCGATAAGCCTCAGATCCTGGATGATTCACGGCTGGATGCAGCAACGTTGTGGTTGAGCCGACTGGATTGGTTTACTCCAGAACCAGGTTTGTGGGTGGGTGACGCCAACGAGAATTTCCTGAACGAACTGGCAGCAGCCTGGGATGATCGACCGGATGAGGCGGAATACCTGGGTGACGGAGGTTTTCAGCGTCTGTTCCTTTCTCCTCGCCGCCTGAAACCGAAGATCAAACTCCAGCCTGGCAGTGGGATTGACTGGTTTTCTGTCAGCGCCGAGTGGGAAATCGAAGGCATGCGCCTGTCTCCAAAAGATCTGGAACGCCTGCAGACTGCAACGAGCCGCTTTGTTAAATTACCGGACAGCGGTTGGGTGGAACTCGATTTCAAAGCAGCCATCCAGGCGCATGAAACGATGGCTGATCTGGGTGTGGATGGTTTATCCCCATTGCCTAAAAAGGTCACCATGACCCAGGCCAAGGCTCTCAGCGCTGAGACGATTGATAAACTGGGATCCGGGAAAATCGTATCGGACCTCAAAAAGCGCATCGCGAAATTTGAAGGTCTGCCAATTGTTCCAACTCCGGAAGAAGTGCAGGCCGAGTTGCGCCCTTACCAGGAAGAAGGGTTTCATTTCCTTTGCCACCTGACTCAACAGAAAATGGGCGGGATTCTGGCGGACGATATGGGTCTTGGAAAAACCCTCCAGACATTGACCTGGTTGTGCTGGTTAAAGAAAGAGAGTGAGAAAGCAGGGAATACAGATCCATTCCTGGTGATCTGTCCAGCTTCCGTGCTGCATAACTGGCGTCGTGAAGCAGAACGGTTTGTTCCTCACTTTAAAACCCTGACTCTGGAAAGCGGCTCCGCTCGGCACAACCTGCGGAAGAAGATTCCTCAGCACGACCTGATTATCACCAATTACTCATTGCTCCGTCGGGATTTAACCGCATTAAAGAAGTTTTCATTCCAGGCGGTGATTCTGGACGAGGCGCAGTTTATCAAAAACCCTTCGGCTCAGGTCACTCAATCAGTGAAACAACTGGAATCTGGTTTGCGGATCGCTCTGACGGGAACACCATTGGAAAACCGGTTGCTGGATCTGTGGAGCATCGTGGATTTCGTCCAGCCCGGTTATCTTGGGAAACAGGATGATTTCAGCCAGCGTCACGATCCGAAAGGCGCGGATGCAGAAGTGCGCGCTCGTATTGCTCGAAAACAACTCTCTGCCCGTTTGCGCCCGATCCTGTTACGCCGTTTGAAAACGCAGGTGGCCAAGGATTTGCCGGACCGCATCGAGGAACGTCGGGATTGCGAACTCACCGAAGAACAACGCAAATTGTATCTGGCAGAGTTGCGTCGCAGTCGGGAGAAGGTGTTTCAATCCATCAAAACCAAAGGATTGGAA
Source organism: Verrucomicrobiia bacterium (assembly GCA_030432175.1). Taxonomy (GTDB): domain Bacteria; phylum Verrucomicrobiota; class Verrucomicrobiia; order Limisphaerales; family JAUIHU01; genus JAUIHU01. The sequence continues at coordinate 5,177 of JAUIHU010000366.1, forward strand.
AAAAGAAAATTGGAGTCAGAAGGTTTGGAATATTTTTGACGGAGCAAAAATGAATGCCGCGGGCAATGGCTATATAGAATATGAATTTATGGGTGATCCTA
>JAUIHU010000367.1 GCA_030432175.1 Verrucomicrobiia bacterium
CTACTCCAGATATTACAGAAGGAGACGCAGAATCTGACGAAGTAATGATCGAAGAGATCGCAGAGAATGAGGATCTGGATAGCGCTGCCTCGGACGATGAAATTTCAGAAACCGAGATTGTGGATGAAGCAGGCGAAGAAGTCATTGATTTGGAAGATGCTGCTCCAGTGACCAAACGCCGCCGCGTCTATCGCGAGGGATTACTTGGAAGAGTTGTAGAACCTCAGTACGACACCATATTCCGTTTGAAGCACAAGGAAACTAACAGGACAATGAACCTGGTTCGAATTGACGAAGAAACTGGGGTTGATTTGAAAGAATACTATGGAAGAACCGTATGGTTGGAAGGGTTTGAATATTTTGATCATCGCTGGCCGAACTCTCCCATGATTGAGATCAAAACGTTTAAAGTGATCAAATAGCGCACTACAGAATTCAAACCAAAGTAATTCCATTTCAACGTTTTTAGATCGCGTGGCCAGAATCATAGACGGACGCAAAATAGCTGAATCAGTCCATCAGGAAACTGCTTCCCGTGTTGAGGCTTTGAAGCAACGGGGAATTCTTCCCAAACTTCTGTTTACCCGAGTAGGGGAAGATCCTGCTTCGAAGGTTTATGTCGGAATGAAAGAACGGATGAGCGCCCGGCTTGGGATCCTTTCCGAGACGGTTGTGCTTCCTGACGAAACCACCGAAGCGGAGCTGCTAAAAAAAATAGCTGGGTGGAACTGTGATGAGGAAATTCATGGGATCCTGGTTCAAGCGCCGCTTCCGTCACATATACGGGAGTCGGTTATATTTTCGAATGTTTCGCCGGAGAAAGATGTGGACGGGTTTCATCCGGTCAATGTAGGGAAATTAGTTCTTGGAGACCCGACGGGATTTGTGCCGTGTACTCCTGGAGGTGTGATTGAATTATTGAAAGCGGAGAACATTACCACTAAAGGGGCTGACGCGGTGGTGTTAGGTAGAGGAGCTATAGTTGGTAAACCCATGACCGCGTTACTTTCGCAGAAAGGGCCGACCGGGAACGCTACGGTGACTCTATGTCATTCGTTGACCAGCAATATAGAGGAACGTTGTCGGCAAGCCGATATCATCATTGCCGCTATGGGAGTCGCAGAATTTGTCAGGGGATCGATGATCAAGTCTGGAGCTACTGTCATAGATGTTGGAGTCAATCGAATAGCTGATGCTTCCGCAAAGAGTGGCAGTCGACTTGTTGGAGACGTTGCTTTTCAGGAAGCCTTGGAAGTGGCTGGCGCAATTACACCAAACCCAGGAGGCGTTGGGCCAATGACGATTGCTATGTTGATGCGGAACACCGTGTTGGCCGCCGAGCGCTTGACCGCATAAACATGCAGGCCGTGTTTGCGCAAATTTATGGGTCATCAAGTTCCGCCTGAAGTGGGGCTGAACCCTATCCAAAGATATGTAATAAAGAATTACTTAAACCGCGAATGGTATCAGGGAGATGAGAAATGAAATCTAGAGCATGGAATCCTTTGACATTTCGCGGGTTGACCGCTTTTTCTCGGAGTAGCTGGATGCGGCTCTGGATCGTTCAGTGTTGGGTTGCTCTCCTTTTGGGAGCGGTCTTTTACATGACTCTGAGCGCTGCCTGGGGTCCTGTTTTGTCTGAAGCTCTGAAGCAATTACCTGATGAGCCTGGAACGGCCTACCTGGAGGACCGCACTTTGACCTGGGCTGAAGTAAGATCCCCTGAAATACTGGCAGGCAACCGGTTCTTAAGTCTGGTGATAGATCCACAGGATCACTCAGCGCTTCCAGGCGCAGCTTCAGATGTTCGGGTTGTTTTTAAAAAGGATCATATTGAGCTTCATGCGGCGCTTCTTGGCCAATTCCGAGTTTCTTACCATCCTGAGTGGAATCTGAAACTCACTCAGGAGGATGTATATGCCTGGTGGGGAGCCTGGGGCAAAGGGTGGTCCTTTGGGATATTGGCAGGCGCATTAATCATATTGTGGATGTCCTGGTTGTTGCTTGGATTATTCTATACACCTCCAGGTTGGGCTTTAGCTTACTTCTGGGATCGTGACATTAGTTTTGTGGGAAGTTGGAAACTGGCAGCAGCAGCCGTTTTGCCAGGTGGGATTTTTCTTGGAGTAATTTTTGCCGCTTATGGGCTTGGGAGGGTTTCCTGGTTGATACTCTGGGCTGCATTTTTATTGCACTGGGGAATAGGGTGGATTTATTGGATTGGTTCTATTCGCAAGCTGCCTTATGTGCCGGAGTCTGCCGCTGAACATGGAAATCCTTTTGTTCTTGGAAATGCCTCTTTGGAATAACTCTCAAGGATCGCTCAAATTTGATAAAACTTGTTGAGTTTCCAATTAAGGATTGCCATTGATTGCCGAGGCAGACTGATATCCGCGAGCCAGAGCCAGAAGGATTTTTTCCAATCTTTTTTGATAATCCTGTGGATCTACAGAGTCCTTTAACTCCTTCAAATCAGCTAATTGCTTTTCAAGAACTAACCTGTCTTGCAACCATTGAGGATCCAGCCCAAGATCTGCTTGAGGAGGGATCAAATATTGTCCGCCAGCCCTGAATCCCTCGTTGGAGTCCCCTTTTGGAGCAAGCCCGTCGAACTGATCGGCCTGTATGCCGAGGCCGTCACCAGTATCCTCCAGAACTGCGTGTTCCATCAGGATGCGTTGATTTTCTTGATAAAACGCGGCAACACGCCTGGAAGTGAAAAGGAAAGCCTCAAGAATAGAAACTGCCTTGTCTAAATCCAGATCTGCATTTGGATTCAGGAATGATTGGCTGAAAAACTCACCGAAGTAGCAATAGCTCTCTTCAGATCCGCTGCGGGTAGCGGTGATCACAATTCGGTCAGGCCCGGAAAGGGTTCTGATGAAAGGCGCGCTGGATGCATTACCGAGAATAATCACCATTGGCCTCTGAATATCCTGGATCCATTCAGCCAGGTCGATATCGGTCACATCTGGACCTTGAAAATTGAGACGGGCGCGTCGGCCATCGAAAGCCCCATGACCCACATAAACCAGCCAGAGCGGATCACTTCCTGTGTTTGAAGCGAGCGTCTTCAACATGTTTTGCAAGCTTTGTCTGTCGGAAGTTGAATCGTACTCACTGGTTTTGCTGGTGGAGGCGCTATTTGGAGATGGGGTTGGTGAACTGGAGCTGGAACGAGTTCCGATTTGGATAAAATCAAGATCCGCGGCTTTGGCCGTTTTCGACCAGTTTGAAGAGATTGACTCAAACTTTTCAGCGTACTCCTGATTTCCGGGAGCGCCCTGTATCAGAATGATTTCGGTTTGAGCTGAAAAAACGAGCAGGCAGCCTGTCGAAGTCAGCAGGTTTCCGGGCTTTATCCAGGATCGTAACAATCCGGGAAAGCTTTGATAAATGAAATTGAGCAGAGAATGAAACATAACTAACCGGCGATTAATCAGTCTGATACCTATAAAAAAACAATCCGTTAAAACATTGGAACTGCAAATATTGTCTATTAGATTGATCAAAGTCACACTAAAAGCGTTTTCCAAAACTTAGGGAAACGTTCTGAGACGAAAGATGAGCACACAAGTGGCAGACATTTTTTTCAGGTGGTTTCCCACCCAAACAGTGGATCCCGATGAGCATCGGATTCGTATTCGCTGGATGGAGCGCAATGTAGGGACGCTGGTAAAAATTGCGTTGTTCATTGTGTTTTTTCAGGAACTGTTTTTCTTTCGCTGGTTCAACTTCGTTTCAGGTCCGAGAGACGCAGTGATGGAGGTGTTCCGGTTCTTTTTTTTGGGATATGTCATAGCGAACATTGCAGTTGGCTTGTTGTTGTGGGGGATGGATCAGACTCCGTTGAAGTTGATCCAATGGGTTGTTTTTACAAATGCGTTGTTGGATTCGCTATTTCTTGCAGCGTTGACATTGTTTACTGGTGGATTTGACAGTGTTCTTTTTTGGGGTTTTCTGGGTTTGATAATACGAAACACTATCAGTATGCCAGAGGCTTCGTTGCAAACCACTCTGAATATCCTGACAATTTTGTGTTATTTATCTGCCGGAGCAGTGGATATCCAGATAGTGGAAATGGAGAACCAGCTGTACGGTGAAGGCTTGAGTGAGTACACGCAGGCTGAGCCGTTTTTAATGAGGCTCTTTTTACTGATCATGATGGCCGTTTGCGGTCACGGATTGCAGGTTTTATTGGATCAACAGAGACGTTCATTGGATGAAGCCCGTGTATTTGCGCAAAGACAGGCTCAACTGCAGGCTACTGGACGGCTTGCTGCTGAAATTGCGCATCAGATCAAGAATCCATTGGGGATTATCAATAATGCGGCATATTCTTTGAAAAGAAAACTTTCGGAAGATCAAAAGGAACTCTCCAGGCAGGCCGAGTTGATACGGGAAGAAGTGGAGAGGGCTGACCGTATCATTACTGAACTCATGGGATATGCTCAGTTGGCAGAAGGTCGAGTGGAACGCCTGGAAGCGCCTCAGGAGATTCAGCATGCTATCGAACAAGTATTTCCATCTGGAAGCGCGTATGGAGTTGAAGTTCGAACTGATTTCGCACAAGTACTGCCACCGCTTATGATGCAACGGTCCCATTTTCTGGAAGTCATCGTTAATCTGCTGTTGAATGCCCGTGACTTGCTGTCCAATTATGAAGGTGGCATTGTGCAGGTAGGCGCATATTATGGAGCAGAATACTCTGTCACCATCACAGTTGATGATAATGGTCCGGGCGTACCTGATGAATTGAAAAACCATATATTTGAGCCTTACTTTACGACCAAGGAAAAAGGATCTGGGCTTGGCCTGGCTATTGTCCGTCATAACACTGAAATGTATGGAGGAACCACTCAGATCGAAGATTCCGCCTTGGGCGGGGCGCGGTTTGTGTTGAATTTCCCGGCCAAATCAGTCATGCGTTTGCAGAAATGAAAGGAACTCTCCCACCATTGCTCATCGTAGACGACGAGAAGAACATGCGTCTTTCTTTGGAGACTGTCATGAAAGACGAAGGTTACGAAGTGCATGCGGCCAGCTCAGGCGAGGAAGCTCTAGAGGCATTGAGTCGCCAGACATTTTTTTTAGTGATATGCGATGGTAGATTGGGATCAGGGATGAGCGGGTATGATTTTCTCGGTCAGTCGAAGAAGAAGCATCCCGGCACGCCGACAATGATCATTACCGCCTATGCCACTCCGAAGTTGGCGGTGGAAGCGATTAAGGCGGGTGCGGAAGATTATCTTGCCAAGCCTTTTGCTCCAG
>JAUIHU010000368.1 GCA_030432175.1 Verrucomicrobiia bacterium
GCATTGAATGGCCGCTGCGACTTTGTGTCAGTGGAGCCGCTCCACTTCCGCTGCAAACTTTAAATGCATTCAATGAAAAATTCTCGTTTCCATTGATTGAAGGCTATGGACTGAGCGAGGCCAGCCCGGTGGTTTCATTTAATCCGATAGACGGCGTCCGTAAGGCGGGGTCCATCGGAGTTGAAATACCGGATGTTGAAGTGACGATTCAGGATGATTCTGGAACTATTCTGGCGGGAGGGGAAACCGGCGAGCTTTGTGTGCGTGGAGCCAATGTCATGCAGGGTTACTGGAATCAACCCGAAGAAACAGCCGCCGCGCTCCAAAATGGCTGGCTCAGAACCGGCGATATCGCTCACCGGGATGAAGATGGGTATTTCTTTATTACGGATCGAAAAAAAGACATGCTCTTGGTGAACGGGATTAATGTTTACCCTCGGGAAATCGAAGAGGTCATTTATCACTATCCTGGAGTTAAGGAGGCGGCTGTGATTGGAAAACCAGATCCCCGGAAAGGTGAGTTGCCCGTGGCGTGCGTTGTGATGAATGAAGGCGAAACCCTGGACGAAAAAGCATTAAATCTTTTCATGAAAGAACGGCTGGCGGACTATAAAATTCCAAGAAAAATCGTGAAACTGGATGCCCTGCCTAGAAATGCAACGGGTAAAGTCTTAAAAACAGAATTGCGTCAGATGAATATTGAGGGATCCTAACCTGCAAAGCTATGTGGAGTTTTTTCATAGATGGTGGTTGGTTCATGGCGGTCCTGGGATTGGTGTCCCTGGTTGGGCTGGCTGTCATTTTGGAACGAGCGTGGGCGTTGCGCTGGCGACGTGTAACCCCTTTTCGGTTATTGGCGGCCATAGAAAAATATCGAACACCCAGGGAATTGCCAAAATTGAGGGAATTTTGTGTGCAATACGATCACTCACCGCTGGGACGGTTGTTGTTGATCGCATTGGATCACCTGGATCAACCCCGTGAAGAAGCCGCGAATACCGTGGAAGTGCGCGCGCGGCAGGAAATCGTCGGACTCGAAAGGGGCTTGGTGGTATTGGAGATTGTGGTTGGAATTGCTCCGTTGCTGGGATTGTTAGGAACGATTTACGGGCTGATCCTATTGTTTGGGGACATCGGTGCAAAAGGAGTTCAGGACAATCAATCCTTAGCCCGAGGCATTGCCGTAGCCCTCAACACCACCATGATGGGACTGCTGATAGCCACTCCTTCACTGACCGCCTGGAGCTCGTTTTCCAAAAAAGTGGAAGTCATGGCCGTGGAACTCGAAGCGATCTGTGATGAATTCATGAAACGCGCCTACCGTGAAGCTGGAGCCGTTTCAAACGCGACCGCAGCATCAGCATCTGATCGAAAAAAACAACAATCCTCAGCGCAACCGGGCGATGCTAACATCAGGCCAGACCATCAAGGATGAAATTCTATCAGAAAAAGCGACGTCAGACACCGGCAGTGATATTGATTTCACTCATCGATATCCTGCTGGTTCTGCTGATCTTTTTAATGGTGACCTCAACATTCGAGAAAACGCCCAGCGTCCGCATCACCCTCCCCGAATCCGCCTCGGGAACCGAAGAGATTGAAGGAACCCCCCCAGCCCTTGTGACCGTCGCCACCAACGCTCCGTTTTTCTATCTGGACGACCTGCCATTGGAATTAGCCGAATTAAAAACCAACCTCATCGAACGGCAGGCCGCTTCCGAAGATTTTAAAATCGCATTAAGAGCCGACCAGGAAGCCGCATTCGGAAAAGTCCTGCAAATCCTCGACCTGGCCAAATCCCTCGACCTGAAGGTCCTACCCGCCCGAGTGCAGACGAAGGGGGAATGATGAATGATGAATGATGAATGATGAATGATGAATGATGAATGATGAATGATGAATGATGAATGATGAATGATGAATGATGAATGATGAATGATGAAATGTTCCGGAAACGAACCACTTTCAACAGACCACCCAGCCCTCCGGGCGACATTGCGTAGCGAAGGGCGCTAGCCTTGGAACCCACGTCAAAATTAACCCGTTCCGGTCATCCTCCAATCCAATCCCCCAATCATTGGCGTGGAATAAACCGCCAGAATTTTCGGTTTCATAAATCAATATTCAATTGGATTGAGTTCCCACAACATTATATCAATCAAAACAAGCGTGATGAAAAGAATTCCTTATTTCAATAATATCGGTATTATATTGGGATTATTAACACTCCTTTTATTCTGAATAGCGCTGAACGCCAGCTCGGCGAGTGGAGCTGGTATTCGAAGTAGGATGATCCGGTAAACAGCCATCCTGCTTGAGCCGTCAAAATCTGAGTGTCAAATATATAACATTCAGATTTTCTTCCACACATATGCTACGAGGCTTAACAATGACAAAATGGGGTCAGCTTTTGGACAAAATAGGGTTAGATCAAGGGCTCTGGATTTTCTATATTCCCTGTGTTTATCAGCATTAGTTAATTTAACTTCGTTCAATTTCCATACTAATTCGGGACCTCCCGGGAGGTACTGATTTTACCAAGTTTTTAATTATTTTCTTAAAGTAATTTTCTGAACTCAATGGAACATCTGGTGTTCCCTGTTTTTTATGACTGACTGGAGACAAAAAATAGTCGCATACCTGCACGATCCGCCCGAAAAGGCGTATGACTATTCACAGCAACACCATGAATGGGCTGACTTGCATTTAAAAAGCCTGGATATTCCCGATGAAATTTGGAAAAGCAAAGATCCAGACCATATAGCTGCAGCAGCCGATCGATTTATTTTTCCTTCCAGCAGACAGAGAAGGGGCAATACCAATAATTTTGTCGACACAGGTGTCCCTGGACTGGGCGAGGGTGTAGCTTTCAAGCACCCATTGAGCGGAGCCTCTGCCTTTGAAAGATCGGATTTCCCGGATTCAAAAGAAGAAGTGCATTCTCTTGTCAGTGAAGCTTTACCTGATTTTACAACTGAAGATGATCAGCTCAAGTTTTGGTTAATGTGGAGATTGTGGCTGCAGTTCACGGTTGAACACCAAACTGGAAAGGGTTTGAAAGCGGAGCGCCTGGCTTATTTGCCCGCCGATACAAGAATTCCAGACGGTAGTATTTGGCATCATATGTCCATCGTTAGCGCTCTGGAGTCAACTCGTGGTCAGGATGGGAAACTCAAACCTGGGTTTTTGATGTTTCAGCTTGGGCCTGTGCAGGATTTTATTAAACAGGCCAGAAGTACTCGGGATTCATGGAGTGGAAGCTACATGCTATCCTGGATGATGGCGCATGTATTGAAAGGGCTCGCAGATGCGTTTGGTCCGGATTCTGTGATTTTTCCAAGTCTCAGAGGACAGCCGATTTACGATTGGTTGGAAAAAGAGAGGCTTCAGAAAGCGGCGCATTCAACAATAGACGGCAAAAGCTCAAAGAACTTCTGGGAATTATTCGAGCTGCACAAAGATACTAACAGAGATCTGTTTCTGACACCCAATCTGCCTAATCGTCTGCTGGCTATTGTTCCAGCCGATTGTGAACTAGTTTTGAAGCATATCATTGATGAAGTATTTGATTTTGAGAATAAGAATTCAGTTTGGTCTCAGATCAGCGAAAAAAGTTTCGATTTTTTGAACACTTCTTTCAAAGGAAAAGCTCTTCACCGGAAGGCTTGGGAGTTTCAGATCAGGAATTTCTGGCAGTACTCCTACCAGATATATCCTTGGAAGAATTTTGATGAAACATTGAAAGCTTTTGGAAAAATCCCTGTTGGCATGGCGGATGGGCATTCTGGAAGTGACGCGAAGAATTCAGTTCAACTGGGGTTTCATGTGGCAAAATCAATCACTCATAAGCATCGGGATCTCCGATGCTATGAGGAGAATGACAATCTCAATCCAGGTTGGGCCTGGAGTGCGCATTATCAGTTGCTATCACATGCTCATGACGCTCGCCGGCAGACGCGAGCATTTTCAGCCTGGATCAGTCAAAATGGTTTCGGGCATAAAGATGCTTTTTCAGGAAAAGAAGAAGCGATAGCCACTTCAGACTGGCTCAAGGAAGCGAATCAGAAATCCAGTTTGAAGCATTTGTTCAGACATCGAGATGAACTGGGAGCGGTGAATCTAATCAAGCGCGTCTGGCATAAAGCTTATTTGCAGGAAAAAGGACTGAGCGGGAAGGACTTCAAATTTCAATCGGTTCCAGGCATTGCGGCTGGACCTTGGCTCAAAGCTGCCAAAGAAAAAACTATTGGCGATTCTGTATGCCGCGAACAGCTTAAGAAATTTAAGGAAGCGGTTGAGAAAGCCGAAAACATTCTGGATTTCGATTTGCCCTACAATGACAACGATTTGGAATGGCTGACGCGAGTGGACGCTTCCATTTTCCAAAGTAGTTATTGGGAATATATCCAACCTGAGAAAGAGTTTCCTGATAGGGAAACACTGAAGACCGCAGTTTTGGAGAGTCTCAAACGCTTGAACCAACATTTAAAACTTGGCAAACCCTCCCGGTATTTTGCGGTTCTCGCTTTAGATGGTGATAAAATCGGGAAGTGGCTGAGTGGAGAAAATACGCCTCCTGTTCGGAAAGTCATTACGGAGAAGGCGGTTGGCTGGTTCAAAGAAAATATTAAAGGCGCTGACTCATTCGGTGAAAAGATGGTGGAAACCTGGTTGAACTCCAACCGCATGCTTTCTCCAAGCTACCACTTGCAGTTCAGTGAAGCGCTTTCCAATTTTGGACTCTATTGTGCGCGACGCATTGTAGAGAGTCATTTTGGACAGCTCATATATTCCGGTGGCGATGATGTGCTGGCGGTTTTGCCTGCGACGGAAGCAATCGCCTGCGCTCAGGGATTACGATATGCGTTTCAGGGAAATTCTGTGGAACTGAACTGCATGTACCCGGAAATGTTTCAGAAAGAGGCTCCTTCTGGATTTATTCAACTGATGGATGGGAAAAGCGATGGCTGTCGTAGGACACCGGAACCCTCTTGGCCATTGCTGGTTCCAGGTCTCAACGCCACCGTATCCGTTGGTATCTCGGTTGGACATATCAAGCAGCCTCTGCAGGATATGATTGAAGAGGCGCAGGCGGCCGGGGTCAGCCAGCCACAGCGCCAGCCGTTCCCCGGCCGCCGTCAAGGGGCCGGTGGACGGGATGGCGACAAGGAAGAAGATCAAGGCGGCAAGCGCCAGGGCGGCAAGGGTCGGCTGCGGCACATAGACGCTGGCGGCGCTGACCGCCATGGCCCAGGCCTTGGG
>JAUIHU010000369.1 GCA_030432175.1 Verrucomicrobiia bacterium
TATCGGGTCTGCGGCCACGTCCAGAAAATGGTAGATGCGGCCAAGCGCGCTGGACAAAATTGGTTTCAGGGTATGAGCTTTAGTAAGGAGGTCTTTCAGTGTTGATTCAATGATAGCAGGAAAATCCGAAACATGTATTCACCACGAAAAAATATTAAAAATGAATTTGGAAAAATAATTTTGAGTGTCGAGTAATTAGAGTAATTAATCGATTTGTAGGAAATTGGCTATTTTCGTTTAATGTACGTATCTGATTTTGGTCCATTGATTCTGAACCAAGATTTCCAAGCAAGATGAGCTAAAGAAAAATCCATATGCAATAATGGCTTTGAAATTGGGAGAGCACAAAATTTGGGCAAAATTTGGGTGTCAACAATTTTGAATCAATGTCATTTTTACAGGATCACCTGCAATTTTAAAAACTATGACTACTTCCAAATCAAAGCACGAGGTAAGTGAATTTTTGACTCAAACAATGTCACATAATAGTAACAATACTTCGCGTCGTGAGTGGTTGAAACATATTGGGTTGAGCGCCGCGACGGTTCCTTGGTTAGTTAAAGGCGCTTCCAGTGGACTGGCAGAGGCACAGGAGATCAATCCTGTTCAAATGGGAGAATCACGCGGTGAGAAAATCACTATTACTCGAGTGAAAGCCATACTGACTTGTCCGCAAGGCCAACGTTTGTGTGTTGTCAAAGTTGAAACGAGTGAGCCAGGGCTTTATGGAATTGGGTGCGCCACTTTTAATCAACGAGCTAGGCCAGTTGCAGTTGCGGTCGATGAATTTCTTGATCCGTTTGCGCGTGGCCGTAGTGTCGATACGATTGAAGATCTCTGGCAGAACGCTTACACCAGTAGCTATTGGCGGAATGGTCCTGTACTCAACAACGCGCTGAGCGGATTTGATCAAGCGCTGTGGGATATCAAGGGCAAACGAGCAGGCATGCCGGTCTATCAGTTGTTGGGTGGCAAATGTCGATTTGCGGTGGATTGCTACTCGCATGCTTCGGGCAGATCTCTGGAGGCTCTTGAGGAAAGCGTTCTTCGAAAAATGGAAGAGGGTTTTCGTCATGTGCGTATTCAACTTGGTGGTTACGGATCTCCGCAGCTTTCCAGACAGCCAGAGTTCAAGAACGCTGGGTTTGGTTTAGAAACAGACGGGCATATGGACGCCCGTCCTTATGTCCAGATGACTCCCAAAATGTTCGAGCACATTCGTAACAAATGCGGTGATGAGGTGGAGCTATTGCACGATGTTCATGAGAGAATCCCACCCATACTTGCAATACAAATGTTGAAAGAGTTGGAGCAGTATCATCCTTTCTTCGTTGAAGACCCGTTATCTCCAGAGCAGAATGGATATTTCAAATGGATCCGACAACAGACAAGCGTGCCGATTGCCATGGGCGAATTGTTCAATAATCCACACGAATGGGTCGACCTGATCACCAACCGCTGGATTGATTTCATCCGCGTTCATATTTCACAAATCGGAGGTCTCACTCCAGCTCGCAAACTTGCGGCCCTCGGAGAATGGTTTGGGGTCAGAACGGCTTGGCATGGCCCGGCAGATGTATCGCCTGTTGGCCACGCTGCCAACGCTCACCTGGACCTTGCCATTTCCAATTTTGGAATCCAGGAAGCGGTTTATTTCCGTGACGCAACTCAAGAGATATTTCCGGGTTGCCCTTCAGTAAAAAATGGGTTCATGTACGTAAACGAAGCGCCTGGGTGGGGTGTGGATCTGAATGAGGAAGAAGCAAAGAAATACCCTCGTCCTGATGACTCCGGATATTGGCGTCCAATTCGCAGAAATGATGGAACTGCTGTTCGACCGTGAGATTTTCTCGGATTCAACCACAATTTGAACATAAACAGAAATGGCTTCGATGAGTTTAAGCATGTAATGAGTACAAACGTTCAGAGTCCACCGCAAAAAAAAACGATGCTATCGGACATGATTAATTCATTTAGTTTTCGTAACTTATTCGCTGCTTTGGCGCTGGCTGTCACCTTGACAAGTACGGGTTGCCTTGCTCCGAAACTAGGCGATCCTTCATTGGACGAATTACCAGCATCAGGTCGGCATTTGAAAAAAGTTCATTTCTTCTGGTTGGATCATCAAGGCCAATATTCTGAGCATCCCAGTATGTTTGAGCGCGATGCGTATCAAGCTTACTTGAGAGAAAATCCAGAGGAAATCCATGGACTTCGCGTTGCTATCCTTGTCGCAGGAACTCGAAGCAAACTTCTGACATCCAAACTTGAACTCCTGATCCAGGGGCCACCTTCTCCGGATCCAAGAGAACCGCTTTCCTTTGAGTTGAATCTGTCTGAGCGCCAGGACCGGAAACTTCGACGATGGATTTATTGGGATATTGATCCAGTCATACCATCCAGCTCAGCCACTACACCGCCACTGCATCCAGAGTCTGTAGTTTCCTGGCAGTTGACATTGTTTAAGGATGGAATGCCTCAGGATCGAATACAGTCCTACCTGTGGAGAAACACCACCAACAGAAGTAAGGATGGATCCAATTGAATTCTCACTAATATTCTTCAGTCTTTGTTTTATCTGATCCGATGAATACTCTACCAGCCCGACTCTTTTTGCAATTAGCGCTGACGCTCACGCTTGGAATCTCACCCACTGCAGTAACGCAAAGTTTGCAAATTCCAGCCAACACTGGATATTCCGAACCCGATCCAGGCGGAATTCGGATTTCCGGGAATCGTGGCGTTGGGCGATGGAATGATGCCAGTCAGTCATTGAATTGGTTTGGCAATTTTAAACAACCTGGTTTGGTGAGCGCTGTTCTGGATTTTACATCAGCTCCCGATTCAGATTTCCGGTTTCAATTGAATTTTGCCGGTAAAAGCATTCAGAAAACTTTGAAAGCCGGCGAGCAGCAGTTGGATTTCGGGGATTTTGAAATCAAATCCCCTGGCTACCAACGCCTGCTACTCAAATGGATTTCCAGCGCCTCCGACATAGCTCCTTCACCTCAACAGTGGACATTGTCCGGTCCTGCCATTGACAATGCGCACTTCAATCTCGAACCTCGCCGTAACGCCGCTTCTGTCCATCTGGCTTACCCCATTCCAGAAGGCAAAGAAGTCGAGGCCTTTTATGTGGAAATGACCGGACTGGAAGATCCCATCTGGACCTATTACATGGCTTGTGGATGGCATCGAGGGTATTTTGGGATGCAGGTAAACAGTCCATCAGAAAGGCGTATTATCTTTTCGGTATGGGACAGCGGCAACGAAGCCATTGATCGGGACAAAGTCGCACAGGAAAACCGAGTAACTCTGATTGCCAAAGGTGACGGCGTTTATTCAGGCGATTTCGGAAACGAAGGAACCGGCGGTCACAGTCATTGGAAGTATCAGTGGAAAACAGGCGAGCGTCAGAAGTTTTTAGTCACTGCCAAACCGGTCGATGAAACATACACAATTTACTCTGGTTACTATTTTCATCCAGAGCAACTTCGATGGAAGTTAATCAGCTCCTGGAAGGCTCCCAAAGAAGGCGGTTATATGCGGGGGCTGTATAGCTTTAGTGAAAATTTTGTCGGAGCTAATGGGCAACTGGTTCGTAAAGCCAGGTTTGGAAGACAATGGATACGTACTCCAGAGGGTGAGAAAATCGAAATCACAGAAGCGCGGTTCAGTCATGATCCAACAGGGCGACGAAACCGTCTCGATCGTTTCATGGGTGTGGAAGAAGGCGAATTTTTCCTCTCACACGGAGGATTCAGTAGTAATTCCACTCCATACCGAGCAAAGTTTTCCCGTCCATCTTCATCCATTCCAGAAGCTCTTAAAATGGAATGGGATCCTCTGGCGCCAAACGAAAAGACTTTGACGCCTTAAGGTTTTCCCAAGTTGAACGAGCCAACGACTACCCGGTGTTTCGCAATCCACTGGCGATGGCGTTGATGGACAGCAGAATTTTTGGAAAAAAATCTTCGGCCGCAGCTTCCTCTCCTGAGGCTTTCATTTCCCTCCAACGCTGCAACAATTCGATTTGATTCCAATGCAATACCTTTAAAGGCTCCTCACGGAATTGGAGGGTAAAACTCATTCGAGGTCGACGTGATTCAAAAGGTTCTCCAAACAGATCCTGAATACAGGATTCCGTCCGCGTGCGTTCTTCCAGAGCTAATCCCATAAATTGCTGACGCAGACTTTTATCAGCTACCAGTTGGGCGTAGTCCTGCATGATTTCTGGACAACAACTGGCTAGACTCGTTTCAACATTCGTCAACACATACCGAAAGAATGGTGATGTCTTCAATCCTGCACGAATAAGTTCATAGTTTTTCGGTTCATGTTCCTGGATCTGTTTCAATGCAGAGCCAACACCATACCAACCAGGAAGATAAAATCGGGATTGATTCCAGCTAAATACCCATGGAATTGCTCGCAGATCTGCCAGAGTAGGTTGTGCGGTTCGACGTGAAGGACGTGAGCCAATTCGAGAGTTTTCCAAAGCATCAATAGGAGTCGCTTGTCGGTGGAACTGGATGAAATTGGGCGTCTCCAACAAACTTCTATATGCCTGGCGACTTAACTCAGCAATGCGCGGGGCGAGATCCTTCAGCGGATCTTCAGTCTGAGGTCCCATGTACCTGCGCGCTGTCGCCGAGGCAACGGTAGCCGTCAGCAGTTCCAGATGATAGGCGGCAGCTCCTGTGGACCCATATTTTTGCGCAATCGTTTCCCCTTGTTCAGTCATTCGGAAGGATCCGCAGACCGAGCGTTTGGGAGTTGCGTCAAGGAACCCATGCAATGGACCAGCTCCTCGACTGATGGCTCCACCGCGCCCATGAAAGAACCTTGGTTCCACTCCATGGGTCGCCGTGATATCAGTCAATTTTTCCTGAGCCTGATGCAATGCCCATTGGCTGCAGAAAATGCCGGCATCCTTGTTACTATCGCTATATCCCAGCATAATCTGCTGAGTAGGACGGATTCCGTATTGTTCTTTCCGCCAGTTTATCTGCCGCTTGACACATGGAATGCGGAGGTACTCATCAATAATCGAAGGCGCATTTTCTAGATCCTGAAAAGTTTCAAACAACGGAGTCACTGGAATCGGGCACGTCCAACCTTGTTGATGCCAGACCGTAAAACCTACTTCCCTTGCAAAAAGAAAAACCAGAGCCAGATCAGACACATTTCTTGTCATACTGACAATTGCAGCGCCAAGACCAGCATAACCGTAGCGTTCGGCGTGTATCTTCAACGTTC
>JAUIHU010000370.1 GCA_030432175.1 Verrucomicrobiia bacterium
TGCGAGATACTATGAAAGTCTTCTGGGGCAACTGGAAGGACTCCCGGTTTGCTGTCTGACACTGGCCTCCGATTCAGTGGATTTTCTGAGGATTTTTGATGAGATGTAACTTTTTGAATCCGGATAACGAATTATTTAGTGTATTTAGTATAAATGAGATGCTGGTCTAACTCTCTCCAGGATGAAAATCATGTGTTCGACAAATGTTAAATCAGTTCATCTATTACAGACTGCAAATCATCAGACAGTACCATGCTCCAATCGCTCTTAATTATTTTGCTCCAAAGAGTCCCTTTAGGGTTTCGCAGCCTTTTTATCATGTCGCTTTTCATAAGTGGCGTCGGCGTTATATCCAGCCCCATTCAGCCGTTGACTCCAGACTCAACCGTTCCTGATTTTGCCTTAATGGATCACCTGGGACGCATGCGCACACTGAGTCGTCAGACCGAATCCAAAGCAGTGGCGCTTTTTGTTCACGGAAATGGCTGCCCGATTGTTCGGCAGAGTGTTGTCAAGCTTAACGAACTGCAGAATGACTACTCCAGCAAAGGCGTGGTGTTCGCGATGATCAATGCGAATACACAGGATCCATTAGTTGAAATTAGAGCGGAAGCTGAAGAGTTTGGAATCAAAATGCCCATTCTGAAGGACGACACACAATGGGTGGCAAGATCTCTTGGATTAACCCGTACCGGTGAGATTTTGCTGATTGAATCAGGATCCTGGAAACTGATTTATCGTGGCGCCATTGATGATCAGTTGATTTACGGTGGAAGAAAACCCTCAGCTGAGCGACATTTCTTTAAGGAGGCTCTGGAACAGTTTCTGGCGGGTGAAAAGGTTGAAACTCCTCAATCTCCCTTTAAAGGGTGCAAGCTCTTCTATGAAGAAAACCATCAATCTGAAGAAGCGCCTGTTACGTACTCGAAAACAATCGCGCCAATGTTGAAAACTGCTTTGGATGCCATCAGCCCGGAGAGATTGGGCCTTTTTCGATGAGTCGTTATTCCAAAGTGCGTGGTTGGTCGGAAATGATTCGAGAAGTCTTGATGACTCAGCGGATGCCACCTTGGCATGCGGATCCGCATTATGGAGTTTTTTCAAATGACCGATCTTTGACTTTAAAGGAAAAGAGACAGCTACTTTCATGGATTGATGCGGGTTGTCCGCGAGGTGAAGGGCCGGATCCGTTGGAACAGGCCTATTTGGAAACACGTCAATCCTCTGCAGAAAAGTCAGATTGGACGCTGGGTGAGCCGGATCACATTTTGAAAATGTGTCAACCGCAACAGATTGCTGCCAATGGAGTATT
The DNA here is from genome assembly GCA_030432175.1 of Verrucomicrobiia bacterium. Taxonomy (GTDB): domain Bacteria; phylum Verrucomicrobiota; class Verrucomicrobiia; order Limisphaerales; family JAUIHU01; genus JAUIHU01. Next base: position 1,313 of record JAUIHU010000370.1, read on the forward strand.
TCCATATGTTTACGAAGTCGTGGCTGCTCCAATTAAGGAGGATGTCTGGCTGAAAGGCGTGGATATTTTGCCTGGAAATAGAAGCGTGCTTCACCACTGTCTGGTTTTTATCAAGTATCCCAAAGGCAGCCCTTGGGAAAAAGAGAACAATGAAGGGGGCTTGAAGGGATGTTTTGCTGGTTATGTTCCGGGGTATAGCCCTCGATTCTTCCCGATAGACACTGGCAAATTTGTGCCCAAAGGCTCGAAGTTTATCATTCAACTTCACTACACCGCTACCGGTAAACCGGAGGAAGATGATACCAAAGTTGGACTGTATTTGGCTTCGCAGCCGCCTCAGTGGGAATTGAAAACCAAATCAGCATTCAACACTGAAATAAAAATTCCAGCCGGAGCTAAAAACTACACCACAGCAGGAGAATATCGCTTCGACAAATCAGCGGTTTTGTATGAGTTAAATCCTCATATGCACTATCGTGGATCCTGGTTTCGATATATTCTCAATCGTCCCGATGGGTCCAGTGAGACCTTACTTTCCACACCCAATTATGATTTCAACTGGCAAACCACCTACCGACTGGCTGATCCCATAGCTGTTCCTGCTGGATCTGTACTGCGTTGCGAGGGTGGTTTTGATAATTCATCTCAGAACCCGTTCAATCCGGATCCGTCTCAATCAGTTGTCTTTGGGGAGCAAACTTTTGACGAAATGTTCATTGGCTATTTCAGCTTTGCAGAGAGCCGAGTCCCAGCTATCACTGTTTCTGATGGCGATTCTGAAGGCAGCGCTGATTGAGAATGGAATAATATTCATGACGCGCCTTGCAGAACTGAATAGGATTCAACCATGAAATCCCTCATGAACATTATATCACCTTTTAGTTTACTCAGAAGAATGACTGGGTTGACGGTGAGTTCACTACTGGTTTGTGGCGCTATTGCTTCCTATTCTGCTGAAAACATGAAGCCTGAAGTTTTTTCGCTTTGGGAGGATGAAGTCCCTGGGACTTTGGGGACAGATGACTGGGACAACCCGACTTTGACTTTTTACAAATCCAGTCAACCCAATGGTTCTGCGATGGTGATTTGCCCAGGCGGAGGCTATGGCGGCCTGGCAGGGCATGAGGGAAAAGATTATGCGCTATGGTTGAATGAGCATGGCGTCAGCTGCTTTGTGTTGAAGTATCGGTTGGGATCAAAAGGGTATCGTCATCCTGTCATGCTGTGGGATGTCAGTCGTGCGATGCGCTGGACCAGAGCGCATGCTGATCGATTTGGCATTGATCCACATCGTATTGGGGTGATGGGTTCATCTGCAGGAGGGCATCTGGCTTCCACTTTGTTGACTCACTATGATGAGGGAGATCCAGACAATTGTGATCCGATCGAAAGGGTGAGTTCCCGTCCGGACCTGGGTGTATTATGTTATGCGGTGATCAGTATGAAAGACGGACTGACTCACCAGGGATCCAAACGCAATCTGCTGGGGGATGATCCGGAAGAAGAGTTGGTAATTAGTCTCTCCAATGAACTTCAGGTTACAGCAGGAACTCCTCCTACATTTTTATGGAGCACGGTGGAAGATCCTGTGGTGAAAGTGGAAAACTCAATGGCATTTGCTACAGCGCTCAGAAAGCATGAAGTTCCCTTTGCAATGAGTCTTTATGAAAAGGGACGGCACGGATTAGGGCTGGCAGGTGGACATCCATGGACTCAGGACTTGCTGCGATTTTTTGAAGAGCGGGAGTTCTTCTCATCACAATAGAAAATTTGAATTAACTGACTTTAAAGGTCATGAGCGTTACATCGACAAAAAAAATTCGTTGGAAAGCTGGGGGTATTCTTTTGCTCTGCCTCCTGGTTTTGGATTTTGGAGTTTATTTTCTCTTGTCCGATAACCGGACCTTTCAAATCATGGCGATGTGGGGTTTGTCCATATTGTCCACAATCATCATGTTGGCTTGGTGGGTTCTGGGAAGTGGCGGTTCCTGGTCCACCAAAGCCAAAGGAATTGTTCTTATTGGAATTGTTGCTGGAGCTTTTTCCATGACACTGAGAGTGGATGGATACAAAGGGGATATGTTTCCCATACTGGCTTTTCGCTGGTCAGCGACTCCTGAGGAGAAGGCAGCTGAATATCGTCAGCAAAGCGCAGGCGGATCTGAAGACGCTCCGGATCTGGTTATCCGAGAAGAGGCCGAGCTTACGGACTGGCCTGATTTTAGAGGTTTGGATCGGTTAGGTGTGGTTTCGGCTCAATGGGGTGATGCAGATCCGGACTGGCAAGCATCGGCTCCGGAAATGATTTGGAAAATTCCTATCGGACTGGGTTGGGGATCAGTGAGTGTGGTTGACACAGCCTTGTTTACGATGGAGCAGCGCGGATCTAAAGAAGCATTGGTAGCTTATTCATTGGAAGACGGGCATGAGATCTGGAGTGTGAGTCACGAAGTCCGGTTTTCTGAACAAATGGGTGGGGATGGTCCGCGCACAACACCCGTATACCATCAAGGTATTGTTTATGCATTTGGGGCAACGGGCTGGTTATCTGCTCATGAAGCATCCAATGGAGAGACGATTTGGTCGAAAAATATTCTGAAAGAGAATGGCGCATCAAACCTGATGTGGGGAATGTCCTCTACGCCGGTGATTTATCAGGATCGGTTGATCGCTGCGCCAGGCGGACCTGAAGGTGAGCAGGTTCAGGCTTATCGACTGGAAGATGGAGAGGTTTTATGGAAATCAGGTTCTGGAAACGCTTCGTACGCATCTCCTGTGATTCGAAATGTTGGGAGCAAAGACTGGGCTTTGGTGTTTCAAGCTGAGGGGCTATATGCGCTGGATCCAGAGAACGGCGCAGTTGGATGGTCTTTTCCCTGGAGTAACAATCCGAATATCAACGCGGCAGTTCCTTTCGTTAACGAAAATGAAGTGTTGATCAGTTGTGGTTATGGAGTTGGTTCCGTTTTGTTTGAAGTGCAAGCGAGAGGAGAGGAAGCCGAATGGGTGACGGAAGAAATCTGGTCCTCTATCCGTTTAAAATCCAAGTTCAACGACTTCATTGTGCATGACGGCGGCATTTATGGGCTCGATGAAGGGAGGATTACATGTCTCGATCTCGATAGCGGCCGTCGACTTTGGAAAGGCGACAACTATGGGTATGGTCAAATGTTGCAGATTGAGGATCGGTTATTGATACTCGCCGAATCTGGTGAAGTCGCTTTGGTCGCATTGGATCCTGAGGAATTTAAGGAGATCACTCGGTTTCAAGCCATTGAAGGAAAAACCTGGAATCATCCGGCGGTGGCGCAAGGAAAATTGATTGTTCGAAATGATCGTGAGATGGCCTGTTTTGATTTGAATCTCGATTATGAAACGAATTTAACAAAGGCTCCCGAAGTGGCAATGACTTCGGATTAGATCGGATTCATCTGATTTTCAGGATTGATTGAATCGAATTGCAAAGACGGCTTCTTCGCCGTTTTCGGCTACTTTTTCATTGAGAATTTGCCAATCTGGCTGAGCGTTTTGAATCATGGATCTGGCTTGCTCCAAAGTGTAACGACAGGAGAAGAAGAGTCGGATAGTATCATCAACGCTCCAGTTCCATTTTTCGCCCAATCCTTCCCAGGTGACGGATTGGGTGAATCGGAAATCTGCCTGGATCTTTCTGGCGTCGACTGGAACATCGGAGACGGTGTGAATGTTCCAGTCCACAATACCCGACTGGATTGGAAAACCAATGTCCTCCAGAACAGTGCAGATCCATTTTTCAGTTTGCGGATTTTTATACTGGTTCAGAACCTGCTCGGTCCCCAATTGAGGATCATTCCCAGGGGCCAGGTTAAAACTGATCCAGGCCATATCTCCCGGCAGCATCGTTTGAGCCAAGCCTGATAGAGCGCGGGCTGGTTCCCAGTTCGGGATCATTCTAAAAAATGTA
>JAUIHU010000371.1 GCA_030432175.1 Verrucomicrobiia bacterium
ACACGAAGCCCTCTCGTGTATAAGGGGCGCCGCGAAACATGAAGTCAGGAAATCAACGCCTCAAAATTTACGACACACTCAGCCGTCAAATTCAGGAAGTCGCCCCGGAAGATGGGCGACGCCTGCGTTTCTATTGTTGCGGACCCACGGTGTATGGTCCGGCCCACATCGGTAACTTTCGCACCTTTGTCCTGCAGGACGTGTTCCGGCGTACTTTGGAACTCTCCGGGCAGCCGACTCAGCATGTCCGCAACATTACCAACGTGGACGATAAAACGATCCGAGAATCCCAGGCGCAGGGCAAAACGCTCACCGAATTCACGCACTACTGGGAAGATCGATTTCATGCCGACTGCGATGCCCTGAACATTCTGCCTCCGCACGTTGAGCCGGCAGCAGTGGAACACATCCCGGACCAGATTCAGCTGATTGAAAAACTCGTCGAAAAGGGGCATGCCTATCGCGCTGAAGACGGATCGGTTTACTTCAAAGTCCAGTCGTTGGAAACATACGGCGCATTGTCCCGAGTAAAGGACAGAGAACTTACACCGCAGGAAGAATCCGGAGCGCACAAAAAAGGCTCCCCGGTTTCAGACGACGAATATGAAGCCGAATCCATGGCGGACTTTGCTTTGTGGAAAGCACGGAAGCAGGAAGATGGTCCGAACTACTGGGACAGCCCGTGGGGCGAAGGTCGTCCGGGTTGGCACATTGAGTGCAGCGCGATGGGGATGCGTTATCTGGGGGAAACCTTTGACCTGCACTCCGGCGGCATTGATTTGATTTTTCCGCACCACGAAAATGAGATTGCCCAAAGTGAAGCCTGCACCTGCAAACCGTTTGCGCGGCTCTGGTTTCACATTGCGCACCTGATGGTGGATGGCGGGAAAATGTCAAAAAGTCTGGGGAACCTTTACACACTGGATGACTTGAAGGAGCGGGGATTCACGGCCAACGAACTCCGATACACGCTGGGACAGGGACATTACCGTCAGCCATTGAACTTCACCTTTGACTCATTGAAAGCCGCCCGGCAGGCCTTGTTGCGATTGGGGAAAGTGGAGGCAAAGTTGAAGGCGAAACTAAATGACGCGCCGGCGCCAAAGCTGAAGAAACTCACCCCGCGCAAGGTGGAAGACTTCCAGTCCCTGGGAGATTTGCAGCCAGCGTGGGACGCATTAATGAATGACCTGAACACACCTGATGCGCTTGGGAAAATGTTCAGCGCGATCAAGATCATTGAGCGTGGGTTGGGAGAAGCCAGTGTGGAACAAATCCAGGAATGGCGGCGTGGCTTGTGGGTTCTGTGGAGCGCTCTGGGTATTGAGCCAGTGGAACCTGAAGCGGAACCTGTTCCTGAAGCGCCAGAAGAGATAAAAGCGCTGGCTCAGGAACGCTGGGAAGCCAAGCAGTCCAAAGACTGGGCGAAGGCGGATGAACTGCGCGGAGAACTTCAGAAAGCCGGTTGGCTGGTGAAGGATCGCAAGGATGGGTTTGATCTGGTCCCGGTTTGAAGTTTTGGATGCTTGTTTTTTTTCACGCTAAGACGCAAAGGCGCGAAGTTGATAAGATGAAATGGGAATAGAGGTTTTTTAGCTCTATTTTGAATGATTCAGGCGACCACTACATACCCGACCTTTAATTTCCACCACGGAGACACAGAGGCACGGAGTTTTTTACCAGGAAGAAAAATCAAATTGTAAGTTTTATGAAAGATTGTCCGATACGCACCTCAGTCATTGGAAGTTACCCTTTTCCCGGCTGGCTGGAATTCAGTTCCGGTCATCTAGGCGCCTTTGGCAGGAACGATATTGAAGAAATGCGAGAGGATGCCACCATTGCGGCGATTCATGATCAGGTCAGCGCCGGTCTGGACGTCATTACGGATGGAGAGCAGACACGGTTTGATTTCAATCTTTCCTTTTACGGTTACCTGCAAGGCATTGATCTGGAAGGGGATTCTCCCAGGAAGTGGGGGCCGCCGGCTCATGATCAACGCGGGAAGCATGCTATTTCCGGAGAACTTTCTGCGCCACGTGGACTGGGATGTGTCGCGGAATTCAAGCGATTGAAGCGACTGGCTCCCGCAGGAGTGGCGTTGAAAGCCAGTGTGCCTGGACCTTTTACCCTGAGCGGACGACTCATCCCGAACGATCAGTATCCGGACCGGTATGCGATCACTGAAGCCCTCTTGCCGCTGGTACGCGCAGAGCTGGAAGCATTGGTGGCTGTGGGGTGTCAGGAAATTTGCGTCGATGAACCTTCAATGAGCTGTTACGCCCATAAAGAAGACACCAAGCGGTTTGTCGATATCTTCAATCGGACGATTGAAACGGTGGTGGGCAAATGCCGATTGGCCACGCATCTCTGTTTTGGGAATTTCAAGGGCAGATCCGTTGGATCGCGTCGGGCTGCTCCGATGTTTCCTGATTTTCTGGACATCAAAGTCGATGAAATGCACATGGAAATGGCAACCACCGCTTTTGTTGAAGTTGAACTGATTGAGCAGGTGGCGAAGAAAATGGACGTGGCGGTCGGGATTGTTGACGTGAAGGGTTATTATATCGAAACCCCTGAAGACGTGGCGGACCGGATCCGGCTTTGTTTGAAGCATGCGCCAGCAGACAGGCTGGTCGTGGCTCCGGATTGTGGTTTGAGCCAGACAGCACGATGGGCAGCCCGTCAGAAACTGGCCAATATGGTTGCTGGAGCGAAACTGGTCAGGAAGGAATTAGGATTAGTTTCCTGAATTGGATTGGATTTCATTTGTTAAAATTTAGGAAAACTACTCTGGAAGCAAGTAGCAGTAGCTGGGATTAGTGTTTCTAATTTAAAAAGGTTGGAAAACAAGCTGGACTCCTACTTGCAAAGAAATCGAATTCAGGCTTGATTCTGCTTGGCATCATCAACATATTTCCTCGCAAATTGGTGAGATCCAATTGTCGGGGTCCGGCTTGGCTTGGTTTGGATTCGGTTCGGCTAAGAGTTTAGAGAGAAAGTCGACTCAGCGGGAATTGGAAAATTTTAACACCCAAACTAGATAGAAAAATATGGCTGAATTAGAAAACAGATATCCAGAGAACACAGCTGGAACTTTTTACGTAGATGATCAGTGCATTGATTGCGATCTCTGCCGGGAAACAGCTCCTGACAATTTCACACGCAATGATGACGGTGGATATTCCTATGTTTACAAACAACCGGAATCTCCTGAAGAAGAAGAATTGTGCAAAGAAGCCATGGAAGGCTGCCCGGTTGAAGCTATTGGCGACGACGGTAAGTAATTCCGGGGATTTATCCTATATTTAGAGCTGACGGAGTTCTCTGATGAGGACTCCGTCTTTTTTTGTGTGGGCTCTGGGTTGGAGCTCCGTTATGCCGGTCTTCGAGCGCTGGGTCCCAGGGCTTGCGCCCAGGGTTATGATGGGGCGCCCTTCGGGCTTAGATGGGGGGATTTATGTTAGTTTTACTCTGCTGATGGCTATTTTGCCGGAGAAACATGTAGCTATGTCGGATCCGGGTTCGGATTCTCTCTGTGAGTAAACGCCGGTGTATTGGAGGCCTGCTTCAGTTTCTTTGAAGTTGACGGGGAGGGGGCATTGGGAGCGTGGGCAGTGGACTCTTTCCGGGATGGATTCTGGGTCTTTGGGGATGGGGAAGTTGACGTTCCAGAATGATTTCCCTTCAGGGTTCGGTGTTTCAATAAGTTCTTTGATAACTTTGCTTGCCCAGATTTCGGTAAGTTTCCAGGGGACTTCCCGTCCGGTGATGCGGTAATTGGACAAGGCGATGGATGGAACATCAAGGATCGCGGATTCGCGGGCAGCGGCAGCGGTTCCGGAGATGAAGACATCGACACCCATGTTTCCTCCATAATTGATACCGGAGAATGTCCAGTCCGGGGTCCAGTAATGTTTAGGACAGAGGTGGCGCACGGCAACTCGGACACAATCCGCAGGTGTGCCAAAAACGGCGAAACGCCCAGGACCGCGCTGTTCAACCCGGAGAGGTTCGCGAGTTGTCACACGGTGACCACATTCTGAAACAGGTTCCGCCGGAGCGACGATCCAATAATCAAATCCCAGTCCTTGGACCGTATTTTCCAAAGCCGCCAAACCAGGCGCGTCAATTCCATCATCGTTAGTAAGTAATGCACGAAACATGGGAGTAGTTTACGCACGGAGATTCGATTTTGGAAGGATGAGGGTCGTAGGGGCACGCCTTCGTGCGTGCCCTTCTGAAACAACGGACAAGGGTTAGCGGTTTGGCTATCCCTCTACACGCTTTTAGATTGTCCGGCTTTTAAATTCAGGTTGGAATGCCGGCCCTATGAAAAAGTCCGGGACGGCGTTTAAAAAGTTGAAAGAAATCACCGAAAGGTTTTCGGATGAAGTGGATGGGTTGAAATTTGGGGAGCCGGTGGCTTTTGTTTATAATCCTCTGGACTACGCCCGCGCCCCGGCGTTGATGTACCTTGAAAAACATCTGACGCATCCTTTGCCGAAAAGGGTGGTGTTTCTGGGCATGAACCCCGGTCCTTTTGGAATGGTTCAGACTGGGACTCCGTTTGGGGAGATCGAATTGGTGCGGGACTGGATGGGCGTCGAGGCGGAGGTTCGGAAGCCGGAGAAAGAGTGCAGGAAACGTCCGGTAGAGGGATTTGCTTGCCAGCGTTCTGAGGTGAGTGGGCGGCGGTTGTGGGGATTATTCCGGGATCGATTTGGCGGTGCAGAGCATTTTTTCAAGGAGCATGCCGTTTTGAATTATTGTCCTTTGGCTTTTCTTGGCGAGACCGGACGCAATCTGACTCCTGATAAGTTGAAGACTGCGGAGACGGCGCCCCTGTGGGAGATTTGTGATCGGGCGTTGGCGGAGTATCTGAAGGTTCTGAAACCGGAATGGGTGGTGGGCGTTGGAGGATTTGCCGAGAAGAAGATTCAGGAGTTGGCGGAAGCGGAGAGTGTGGGTTTCGATTTCAAAATCGGAAAAGTCCTGCACCCCAGCCCGGCCAGTCCGGCAGCGAACCGGGACTGGGCGGGGACTGCGACACGTCAGTTGGAAGAACAGGGAGTCTGGTAGAACGCTTTGCCAACTGCGTTACTTACCAGTCGATTTCCACTGCGTTGTGTGTTTTCTGGGATTCCAACGCTGCAGCAAACAACTGGTGACTGGCCACGGCTTCTTCCGGAGTGACGCACCCGAATCGCGCGCCAAGTTCTCCAGATCGCTCGGCAGCGTAGGCGGCCCA
>JAUIHU010000372.1 GCA_030432175.1 Verrucomicrobiia bacterium
ACGTCGGATCATCTCTGAAAGTAAATGCGGTTCACAACAATGGTTCCGAGCCTGGAATGTACCTGGTTGGAACGAATTCAGATCCGATTCGCGTCGAAGGTCCGGTGGTGATTCCAGGTGACGTCATTATCAGTGGGAAAATTACTGGCAAAGGCACACTTTATGTAGGTGGCAATCTTTATATCGCCGGCAATACCACTTATAAGAATGGTCCGAATTTCAACCAGCCACCCGAAATGATGAGTGATGCGGGCAGAGATGCTTGGGTTGAACAAAATTTAAACAACAACAAGGATCTGGTCGCTTTTGCGGTCAGGGAGGCAATTTACGCCGGACGAGTCAATGAGAGTGAATGGGTGAGTCGCTGCTATAATCCAAGTGGCTACGGTTTAAGGAATGTTGGGGACGAAAGATATCTTGGTGAAGATGGCATTGCCCATACACCGGATGACGGTCAGGCTTATCTGGACACGAATGGCGATGGAGTACCGGACAGCTCCTGGAATGATGCAGATGGCGACGGGGTAGTGGATCGAAATTACGACTACAACAATGACATTAAAATGACTAATCAACGGGCGAACAAAATTTCCGGTTACCCTAAAGACCGAAGAAACCGCCCGGTCAACTACAACAACATTTCCACCAGCTACATGAATCGCCTGGACGGAATTTATTATACAAACCATGCAGGCGCATTTCGACTGAGATCCAGTCATACAGAAATGAACGGAGCTATCATTTTCCGGGACGAAGCCATTATTTTCACAAGCACCTTGAAGTTTAATTATGACTCAAGGATTCATTCCAGGTACTCGGACGACCCTAACCGCTTCATTGATCTGGGTTTGCCTGTTGCAAACAAGATTCGCATTGAAAACATGAGGGAAATACCGCCCATTGCGGGGCATCCAACTTCAAATGATGCAACTTATACCTACTGAGTTGAGATTCATGAAACGAGGTATTCACAATAGATTGAAACTCTTTTCAGGACACCAAAACTGTGTCCGCAAATCACTGAGCGCTGGTCTCTTGCTGATTTCATTGATCAGCGTTCAGGCAGTGGATCCGTTGCCCGAACACATTGAGAACGCTTCTGAAGAAGTCAGGAACGCCTATATTGAGCGGTTGGCCAAGGAATCACTGGAAGAGAAAATCGAAGTTGGAAAAGAGCGACACGAGCAAAGAATGCGTTTCAAAAACGAAACCATTCAACACATGCGATCCGAGGCAGAAGAACGGATCAAAGTTATTCGAAAAGCCAGGGAAGAGTCTGAATTGCTGGCCGTCGATGCCGATGAAGCTTCCAGAACGAACCTGTTCGTTTATGCCATGTGTATATTGCTGCTGGGCGGGATGCTTTATTATCGCAAGCAAGCCCGCAGCGGGGGACTTTAAGGCGGTGGATTCTGAGTTTGTTTGTCCTTGTGATAAACTAATAAATCTCAATTGGTCAAAAACCTGCGCCCGTCTCGACTTATAGACTTATAAGAACGAAGACCGGATCAGGAATGAAATCACAACGAACAATCCACCAATCAGCAGCGCAGCGCCCCAATTATGGTCTCGGTGAATCTCTTCATCCAGTTTTGCTCCTGGTAAAATAAATTTATCCAGAACAATTCGGCTGACCGCCAGTGCAATGGCTCCAGAAACGGCCCAGATCGCAAAAAAGGGAATCGAATCGGAGTTGAGTATCGAGCCAGCCAGCAGATTTCCAAACGCTACCAGAGACAAGCCAAATGAAACCCCGATTGCCGGGTTGTCTTTTTCTTCCAGTTCTTTTTTGAAATCAAAATGGGTAATCATCTGGTAAACCTGGGAAAAACCAACAAAAGCAATCTGCCCGCATACAAAGAATAGCCCCATACCGACCAGACCGGATTCCCATCCATAACCTTCACCAGTCACACAAGCTCGCACCATCAAAGCGGTCCCGATAAAACTCCCTGCCTCGGCAGCTCCCAGTCCGACGTTTTGGTCTTCCGCCAGCTCTTTTCTATTGGAGAAAGCCGCGAAAATGATTTTGTCATTCACCTTTTGGGCAATCAGCAAGAGAATCATTCCTATCGCTCCCCAAGCCGCTGTAATTGCAACATCTTTCCAAATAACATCCTGCGGTTCTCCGGCAAGCACACCTTGAAGAATCATGCCCAGACCAAACATATATCCAGCAAAGGAAACTGCGACCGCTTTATTATCTTTCTCGGTGAGTTCGTGATTCAGCTTGTAAGGAGCTGCTAGCAAGAACAGAACTTTTCCGATGTAGAGCAGGACCAAAATGGTCAGCAGATAGGCGAATCCATGGAGGTAATCAACCGGAGCCAAATACTCTACGGAAAAATAAGGGTCTATAATGGAAGCGATCATGTTTCCAAAGTAGAACGGTTTTAAATTTCCATCAATCCTCTTTTCTTTGGACCTGTATGACGGAACTTTCTATGTTATTCGGAATGAATCCGCAGGACGTCGCTGAGATCCTTGAAGAAATCGGTGTGTTATTAGAAATCCAGGGTGAAAATCCTTTTAAAACCCGTGCTTACTCGAATGCAGCCCGGGCAATTGAAAAATTGGAGGAACCTTTGGATGCGCTGGTGCGTGAAAATCGACTGAAGGATGTTCGAGGTTTAGGCTCCAGCACACGGGAGAAGGTCGAGGAATTAGTCCTGACAGGAAATCTCAAGTTTTATGAAGATCTCAAAGCCAAAACTCCTCCGGGAATTTTCGAGATCATGGAAATTCCAGGTTTAGGGCCAAAGAAGATCAAGGCGCTGAAGGAGAACCTGGATATCGATTCCATTGAAAAACTGAAAATAGCCTGTGAGTCCGGAAAAGTAGCTCAACTCAGCGGCTTTGGAGCCAAGACGGAAAAGAAAATCCTGGAAGGCATTGAGCTTCGCAAAGAGTTTTCGGCTCGTCACAGCATGTCGGCAGCGTGGGCGATTGCGACGCCAATTATTGAAGCCTTACGCGCTCATGAAGATACACTTCGATGTGAAATCGCCGGAAGCCTCAGACGTTATAAGGAAACCATCGGTGACCTGGATTTCCTGGTGTCCACCAAATCTCCAGCAGCGATTGGAGATTATTTTGTGGAGCTGGAAGCAGTGAAGAAGGTTCTGTTAAAAGGGGAAACCAAAATCAGCGTTTTGCTGGATCGTGGTATTCAAGCGGATCTCAGAATGGTCTCTGACAAAGAGTTTCCCTTTGCTTTGAATTACTTCACCGGAAGCAAAGAGCATAACGTGGAGATGCGAAGACGGGCGATTCAAAAAGGATTGCGCCTGAATGAATACGGATTGTTCCGGTCCAAGCAGGAAACCAGGGATCAGAGTTTATTGGTGAACTGCCATACGGAGGAGGAGATTTATGCCCAACTTGGACTTGATTATATTGTTCCTGAGATGCGGGAGGATCGGGGAGAATTTGAAGATGCTGAAAAAGGTCAGCTTCCACGATTGATTGAATGGACAGAGATCCGTGGATCACTTCACAATCATTCCAACTGGAGTGATGGTCGAGAAACTTTGGAAGAAATTGCTCGTTTCATGCGTGACGAACTGGGGTTGTCTTATTGGGCTATTACCGACCACAGTAAATCTTCATTTCAGGCCAACGGGTTGGATGAAGAGCGTTTGCGGCGTCAGGTTGAAGAAATCAGGAAATTGAACTCAGCATTGCGGAAGGAGGATGATGGATTCGAACTGCTCACCGGAACGGAGGTAGATATTCTGCCGGACGGGACGTTGGATTTTGATGACGATCTCCTGGCTGAACTGGATGTGGTGGTTGCCAGTGTGCATAGCAGTTTCACCCAGCCGGAAAAGAAAATGACGGAAAGGATCATTTCTGCAGTGAAAAATCCGAACGTAACTATGGTCGGTCATTTGACAGGGCGCTTGTTATTGATGCGCAAAGCTTATGCAGTGGATCAAAAAGCAGTGATCGACGCCTGCGCCAAACACGGAACCTGGATTGAACTCAATTGCAATCCCAGACGCTTTGATATGGATTGGCGGCTCTGGCGGTATGCCGTTTCCAAAGGAGTCAAGTGTGTGATCAATTGTGACGCTCACGCCAATGACCATGCTGCATTTCTACGACTGGGAGCGCATCAAGCCAGAAAAGCCGGATTGAGGTCCAAGGATGTGATCAACACTTTAAGTCTGGCAGATCTAAAAAAAGAACTGGCTTCTACATGAAGTTGAAAGCCAGCAATCCCTGCGACAGCGTGTCAGGAGAAGTTATCCGATCGCCGGAATCAGAACCCGGCGATCATCACCATCCCCAGAGCTACCAGTCCGCTGTTCTTCATCCTCATCCATCTCTTCTTTCGGAGGATTATAATACTGATCCAGACGGTTCTTCAGGTGGTAGTGAGCGGTCAGCTGTAACCCGGCCTGGAGCGCAAATGATTTCATCGCAAATTCACTATCTCCGTGAAGAAAGATAAATCCAACTGCGTTTGCGATCCAAAGACCCGAGCTAATGCTGCATAGTCGAAGAAAACTGTCGTCCACTCCGATGATTCTTAGAATTCGGATCATTTTCAAAGTGATCCAGGTTCCATACCCAATAAAGATGATCATGAAAAATGTTCCAGGAAATCCGGTGTTTACCATCAACCCTATGAAGCCGTTGTAAAACGTTCCCTGGTTAATGTGAGCCGTCACAGAAGTGGGGTCCCATCGGTTAGAGTAATCAGTTGTCGCCGATAAACCAAAACCCCGTCCAACCCAAAAATAATTCGGTATCAGTTTCATCCCTTGTTCACGCAGCAGTTTGCGCGTGTGCCAGGTAGCCATTGCGTCCAGTCGAGCACGGCTTTGGACCTTGATTCCGGGTAAGAAAGAGAGCGCTCGTTGTGCAGCCAACGGCAATTTATCAGCTGCGCCGTATCCAATAACCAGTCCGATCGAAGCCAGAGTTGCGAAAACAGCAGTGGTTCTGAAATCGTAGAACCTTTGAGCGTAAGCAGCGACAATCACCGTCATGCCAAGAACCACAACCATGTAACGGTGGCCACTCAGCAGTCCGATTCCAAAAACACAAAGTACCAATGGAAGAATGTAGATACCAGTGCGGAGGTTGAAGAAATCCTTGAAGCGATACCGGATCAACATCCACAGAATAATTCCTTGAGCGAAAATGGCCAACGACTGGAAGCGTCGGATACCCCCGAACCGCATCGCCTGACTCTGGAAGTTGAAAGCATCATTCGGAACCTCGAAAAAGCGCAGAA
>JAUIHU010000373.1 GCA_030432175.1 Verrucomicrobiia bacterium
GATGCTTGTGGCGTTGGGTTTATAGCAAACACCAATGGGCGCAAGGAGAGGCGGGTTTTGGATTATGCGATCGAAGCGTTATGCCATCTGGCTCACCGTGGAGCATTGGATGCCGATGCCAAGACCTGAGATGGCGCCGGGGTATTGATTCAACTGCCCAGGGAATTTTTCCGCGCTGAAATCGAAAAGATGAACGCCAACCTCATCAGTCTGGATGATTTGGCGGTGGGAATGATTTTCCTCCCACAGGATTCTTACAAAGCCGCGCATTGCAGGCGTATATTCGAGGATAGCCTGAAAGCGATGGATATCCACCTTTTCGGCTGGCGGCAGACTCCGGTGAATCCTGATTGTCTGGGCGAAAAGGCGCGCTCCACTATGCCGCTGATTCAGCAGGCTTTGATCGGAAAGAACCGTCCCTGGGATGCGGAAGAGTTTGAGCGGAGGTTGTATCTGGTTCGTAAAATGGCCGAAAAACAGGCCATTGAGGAAAACATTGAGGAATTCTACATCGCGTCTCTGTCTTCCAGGACGATCGTTTACAAGGGATTGCTGAATGCCCCTCAGGTTCGCAAATTTTACAAGGACCTGAATGATCCGCTGTTCGTGACCAGTCTGGCGATTTACCACCAGCGGTATTCCACGAACACGTTTCCAAACTGGCGTCTGGCGCAACCATTTCGTGCTTTGGCGCATAATGGTGAAATTAACACTCTGCTCGGTAACAAGAACTGGACTCGCGCCCGCGAACCTGAATTGAATCCTTCAGCTCCTTGGGAAGAAAATGTGGAGTTATTGAAGCCTATCATTCAGCCACTTGGATCCGATTCGGCAGCTTTGGATAATGTCCTGGAGCTTTTGCATCTCAGTGGACGGGACATCATGCATACGGTGACCATGCTGGCTCCGGAAGCATGGGAGAAAACCAAGGACATGGATGAAAAGCTGAAGGCTTACTATGAATACCATGCCTGCTTTAACGAACCGTGGGATGGTCCAGCGGCAGTGGTCTTCAGCGATGGGCGTTTTATCGGGGCTACGTTAGACCGCAATGGACTTCGCCCGGCTCGTTACAAACTGTACGATGATGGTTTGATGGTCATGGGCAGTGAAGTCGGGGTCGTTGAACTGGATGACGCCAAAGTGGTTGAAAAAGGCCGACTTGGACCAGGGATGGTCATGGTCATTGATACGGATGAAGGGAAGTTATTGCGTAATGATGATGTGAAGAATCATGTTGCATCATTGCACCCGTTCAAGGAATGGCGCGATCAGGGGATTTTCTCACTAAATGATCATGCTCAACCGTTCGCGCCGAATCATGATCCAGTCAACATCCTGGATTTGACCTTGGACCAAATCGTATTCGGGTATGATAAGGAGATTATCAACGACATTCTGGATCCGATGGTCAAAAGCGGGATGGAGCCGATAGGATCGATGGGAGATGACACACCTTTAGCGGTTTTATCCAAACGGCCGAGATTGCTTTACGATTATTTCAAACAACTTTTCGCGCAGGTAACCAACCCACCGATTGACAGTATTCGGGAGCGGATTGTGATGTCGCTTTCGACTTACATGGGACGTCGTGGAGCCTGGTTTGAGAATGATCCGGAACACGCGAAAATGATCCGGGTTGATAGTCCATTCTTGCTGGATTACGAATTGGAATCGTTGAGGAAGAACCAGGATGAAGCTTTCCAGATGGAAACGCTGACCTGCTTGTTTGATCGATCCAAAGGTCCGGATGGTTTGAAACCGGCATTGGATCGTTTATGTGAAGCGGCGGTGGCGGCAGTGGATTCCGGCAAATCCATTTTGAATCTCAGTGATCGCGGTATCAGCAAGGAAATGATACCGATTCCGATGCTGTTAGCGGTTGGCGCCGTGCATCACCATCTCATCCGCACTGGACGTCGGATGAAGGCTTCCATCATCTGCGAAACAGGAGAGGCTCGTGATGTCATGCAATTTGCTTGCCTGGTTGGATACGGAGCTTCTGCGGTGAATCCTTACATCGCGATTGACACGATCCGTCAGAAAATCGAGAGCGGTGAGTATGAAGGTCTGTCTATGGAAGACGCTTTGGCGAACTATCGTCAGGCGATCGAGAAGGGCTTGTTGAAGATCATGTCCAAGATGGGCATTTCTACGCTCAACAGTTATCGAGGCGCGCAGATTTTCGAAGCGATCGGGATTTCTGGCGAAGTCATGGACCATTGTTTCTACGGCACGACATCGCATTTGGATGGTGTGTCCTTTTCACAGATTGGGAAAGACGCAATTCGCCGACACGACGCAGCTTATCCGGCAGATGCGGCCAATGTTGAACTTGATGACGGTGGATTTTACAAAGTCGCTCGTGGAGGACGTGGAGAATTTCACGCATTCAATCCGAAAGTAGTTCAGACTCTGCACCGATTTTTAAAGTCAGGAGATCGTGAGGCGTTTCTGAAATACATGGATACGGTTCAATCCAGAGATCCGGTTTCGCCGAGAGATCTGTTTCAGCTCAAGAAACCGGCCACGGCGATACCGCTTGAAGAAGTGGAATCCATTGAAAACATCCGTACCCGTTTCACCACGGCGGGGATGAGTCTTGGGGCATTGTCGCCTGAGGCTCATGAATGTCTGGCGATTTCCATGAACAAGATTGGTGGGAAATCCAATTCAGGTGAAGGCGGTGAAGATCCGGAGCGTTATACGGTTCGAGAAAACGGTGATAACGCCAGCTCAGCGATCAAGCAGGTGGCATCCGGGCGATTTGGTGTAACTCCCGAATATCTGGCCAGCGCTTCTGAGATTGAAATCAAAATTGCTCAGGGGGCGAAGCCGGGTGAAGGTGGTCAGTTACCAGGGCACAAGGTTTCTCCGTTGATTGCGAAGTTACGATACAGTGTGCCAGGGGTGCCGCTGATTTCTCCGCCTCCGCACCATGATATTTACAGTATCGAGGATCTGGCCCAGCTGATTTACGATTTGAAGCAGGTGAATCCGCGCGCCAAGGTTTGCGTGAAGCTGGTCGCGGAATCTGGCGTGGGCACTATTGCAGCCGGGGTCGCAAAAGCCTATGCAGATGTGATTCTGATCAGTGGACATGATGGAGGCACCGGGGCGTCACCAATGAGTTCCATTAAATACACCGGAAGTCCTTTTGAACTGGGATTGGCCGAAGCTCATCAGACGTTGATGTTGAATGATCTGCGTTCGCGAGTTGTGCTTCGTACGGACGGTGGACTGAAGACCGGCATTGATATCATCAAAGCTGCATTACTTGGAGCGGAAGAGTTTAATTTCGGAACAGCGGCTTTGATTGCTGCAGGATGCGCTATGTTCCGCGTCTGCCATTTGAATACCTGTCCGGTGGGTGTCGCTACTCAGAAAGATCAGTTGCGGTTGAAGTTCCGTGGCAAACCGGAGAACGTGATTGCTTTCTTCGATGGAGTGGCTGAAGAGGTTCGAGAAATCATGGCCTCACTGGGCATTCGGAAGTTTGACGATCTCGTCGGCCGGACTGATTTGCTCGAACAACGTCCTTTAAGCGACTTCCCTGAAGAGATTCAGGAAAAGATCGCCAACCTTCAGCTCTCCAAGTTGCTCTATCAAATGGAAGATGAATCGGCATCCAGGATTCATACCAGAGAGCGAAATGAGCGATTTGGATCCAGCACTTTGGATGATCGCATGATTACCGATGCGAAGTCTGCTTTGACCCGGAAGGAGCCAATGAAGCTGAATTACAGCATTCACAACACCTACCGGAACATCGGAACCAAGCTGTCTGGGCAGATTGCATTCCAATACGGTGAAGCCGGGTTGCCGGACGGTTGTATTGATGTCGTATTGAACGGAAGCGCCGGTCAGAGTTTTGGAGCATTCCTGGCCAATGGAGTTCGATTGCGTCTTTATGGAGAAGCTAATGATTATGTCGGCAAAGGAATGAACGGTGGTGAGATCATCATTCGCCCATTCCAGGAGTGCAGCTTTGAATGGTCCGAGAATTCTATCATCGGTAACACGGTGATGTACGGTTCTACCGGAGGAAAATTGTTTGCTGCTGGTAAAGCTGGAGAACGATTCTGCGTCAGGAACTCCGGAGGAACAGCCGTTGTTGAAGGAGTGGGTGACCACGGTTGTGAATATATGACCGGAGGTATGGTCGTCATTCTGGGTAGCGCAGGAAGAAATTTCGGCGCCGGTATGAGTGGAGGCAGGGCTTATGTCTACGATACCGAGGGTTCATTCCCGAATTTGTACAACAAAGCTATGGTCAATCTCGAAAAACTCACGGACGAAGAGGAAGTGAAGCGCGTTCAGGGGTTGATTTATGAACATCTGGAAAAAACTGAATCTCCTCGGGCCAATGAAATACTAAAGAATTGGTCCTCTGAAGTTGAAAAATTCTGGGTGGTTGCTCCTTACCCACCTGAAGCTCAACCCGAATCCAAACCGGTTCACGAGCTTCGATCGGATGAAGAGAAGAAATCTCCGAAAGGATTTTGATCCGGCTAAAACGCTCTGGAGCTAACTTATTCGGCTGCGGGGACAGCTGGTTTGGCCTTTCCTGAAGCAGGCTTCGGGAAAGGTTTTTTTATTGGGCAATTAAATGAATAAATGAGAGGGATCATCGGAAAGATTTTGCTTAAATACAATCCAATGTTGAGTGTGTGTCGCTGTCAGAACCCATCCCGATTGATGAAGAAAAAATCTGTGTTGAACTTGAGTTTGATCAACATTCGAGGCCTGTGCTTGATTTCATTCTGCTTGTTCTGGATTGGATTTTCAGCGCTGGCAACAACTCAGCAGCCATTATCGGAACCGGTCCTGGAAACTGAAATCAACGACGCATCTGAATCAGCCGACGGAAACGAGGAGTTTCAGCCACGCTCCGTTCGGTACAGTAATCTATTGGATATGCTGGAAGAATCTGAACGTTTGAGTGTCGAACGTCGGGTCGCCGCATTTGGCCTGCTGGATTGGGTGCGGGACCAGACGAACAGTGATGAAGAATCCGAGGATCTGAATGAAGAAAATCAGAGAGCCTGGAACCGCTTGCCTCAAATTCTATTGAGAATTGTCCAGGATCCTGAGGAGGACTTCACACTCAGAACAATTTCCCTGGACGCATTGAGAGCGTTCCCTGGACAGGAACAGTCGGCTGTTTCAGCGTTGGAAATCGAAGCTCTTCGTATCCAGCAGCGAGTGGAGGAGTCCAATGCTAAGTTTG
>JAUIHU010000374.1 GCA_030432175.1 Verrucomicrobiia bacterium
AAACCAGGCAATAAGCATAGTGTTGATCCACCCAAAGCCTGGAAATAAAGCCATCTTTCTTGGTGATTTTCTCTTTAAAATTGAAATCATTCCCAAAAATTGATGAATCGGCCTTTGTGAAAAACAAATGGGCCACTTGCTGATCATCCACTACAAAACAAATTAAACTCACCTGTCTTCCACTCAGTCTTAATGGCTGACAACCGAGTGGCATAGCAGAACGTAGTTCTTGAGTCGGTGGGGTTTCTAATGTGGGATAACCCAAGCTGATGAGTCGTTTCTGAACGGCTTCCCAGGAAGGCAACATTGCGATAGCCATTGAATGGTCGATCGACATTTGCAGAGCAGTTTGCTCAAATGTTATTGAAAAATTTGAGTTGTCCAATCTCCTGGACTGAATCAGCGCCAGGCCGCCAATAGCTGCGAGCAATCCAACCAGCAAAGCCACCATACCCCGGATTTCTCTAATTTTACTGAAAACACAGATTAGATTAAATCCAGACTTTGACAATTTCCCGGACTCAGTCGTAGCTCGACACCCTGCTAGGATTGACTCCTTGAGCCCTTGAGGAGGCTCGATAGCGCAAAGAGCATCTTTCATTGATTGATCAAACTGAACCTGATCCTCAAACCAACGTTTCAATTCCGGATCATTCTCAGCCATGCACAGGGCTTCGGCAATCAACGATTCCTGCTGATCCAATCTCCGATCCTGCAGAGCGCTCAATGCTATTTTAGCCTGCTCTCTATCCACGATTTACCCTTTCGCTTTCGTGGTTGGATTGATCAGCGCCACCCGGTTTTCGAAATGGAACCAGCTTTAGCTCATCCACTTGTTCTCCTGATACCAGATTCTTCAATTTTGCCTTTCCCCGGGATAATCTTGACATGACTGTTCCGATGGGAAGATCCAAAATCTCCGCGATTTCCAGATAGGTATAAGATTGCTGGTAAAAAAGAGTCAGCGGAATACGGTAAATTTCTTCCACCCGCATGAGCGCTGCAATAGCGTTCTTCGCTTCGATGGCTCGGAGTGGGTCAGCCTGAACAATGGGCAGCTCAGGTTCTGCCTGCTCAAGGTCAATACTGGTGTAACGATTCAGTCGTTTCCTTCCTGCAAGGAATTCTCGGTACAAAGTCGTAAACAACCACGATTTGACTTTAGAAGAATCTTTTAGCTGAGATCCTTTTTTAGCCCAGATGAAGAAAGTCTGTTGAGTCAAGTCGCTAGCATCGTCCTCATTCTTGGACAGGCTTAATGCAAACCTGTAAAGAGGCCGATAAAACTGATCAACGAGATCCTCAAACATTGATTCCGAATACTTCATTCAATAGTCAGAGGATATGGCAGGAAAACTATTCCAAAACTATTCAGGCAAAATACGTGAACGGCGTACTCCCAAGCGCTTGAGATCCAGCTGAAAAAATCAACATCAGACAAGTTCAAGATCATCCACATTCATTGTGACCATTGCCGCTTCCTTGATAAAATCGATCCGGAGAATAGCCTGAAATGTGCCTTTTCGCTCCTGAACGTAACCCTCTACACCCCGTAACGGTCCTGATTTAATACGAACCTGGACACCTTCAACAATGTTAGGCGCAGGTTGTATGGAAAAACCCTGTTCAATGACGTATAGAACATCATCCAGCTGCTTTCGAAAAAGCTCCTGATTTTTCGCGGTTATCAATCTTGCCACGAAATCACTCTGATAAATCTCCTGTTTTACGAGAGGACTGATGTTGAGAAAAAGATAGCCAGGAAATAGGGGTTTGTGAAATGTCACTACCTTGCGTGAGGACTTTCGGACACTGGGATACGTTGGCAGTTTCGCGTTAAATCCAAATTTTCGACAAAACAAGTCCAACTTTTTTTCGCATCTCGGCCGAGTGTAAGCAACCATCCATTCAGGGGGATACTGTTCTAACAGTAGCTGATATTCAGGATCCTGGGCTATTGCAAACGAACGGGGTAAATAGAGGGACATGGTTGACAGTAAGACAGTAAATCAGTTCGGGTAGATTTAATTCTGTGTTGTTTGGTTGGATGTCCAGAACACGGATCGCTTATCTGGATCTTGAAACCATCGCTAGCATAAGGCATGTGTCAACTTGGATCGAACCATTTCCAAATTTAATCCCCCATGCCGAACGGGTAAAAGTTTGATCCTGTAGCTTGAGTTACGACTCTGGAAACGCTTGTAAAGACCTAAATCGAAATTAAGCTTAGATTTCCGGTTTGCGCACGGCTACTTTTTTATGGATAGTTTGTGAAACCTTTTTAGAACGTTAACCTTTGCAATTGAGTCGGAAGCGTAAAAATTTTGGAACAGTGTTCCTCAATAAACAGTTTTCCTGAGGGGTGTGTTCTGGTGTGACAATGATTTGTTCAATGTCAAAACAGGATCCAGTGGAAAATAATTATCATGCATAAGAGTATTCAGGAAGAAATCAAGGTGTCATATCGACATCGGATCTTTTTCACCCGAGGCAGTTTCATGAAGGATAATCTGCTGTTGCGCGATTTAATGATTGAAGGGGCTCAAAACAGCCCCCTTCCCAAAAAAGCGCTATTTATCATCGATGAAAATCTGGCCTCTGCAAGACCTGATCTGCCTTCTTCCATTGAGCAGTATTGTCAGGCATTTCATCAAGAAATTGAACTGACATCCAGTCCTGTTCTGACTCCCGGTGGAGAGGCTGTGAAAAATTCCTACCCAGCCATTACCAGAATTCAGGAACTGATCGAACAGAACAAAATCTGTCGTCATTCCTATGTCATCGGTGTTGGAGGCGGCGCATTATTGGACATGGTCGGTCTGGCAGCCGCAACAGCTCACCGAGGTGTTCGTCACATTCGTTTCCCAACAACCACATTGAGCCAGGATGACTCGGGTGTGGGTGTCAAAAATGGTATCAATGCCTTCGGTAAAAAGAATTTTATCGGATCATTCGCACCTCCATTTGCCGTCATCAACGATTTTGATTTTATCCGAACTCTACCTGTACGTGACAAACGGGCCGGCTATTCTGAAGCTGTCAAAGTGGCCTTGATCCGTGATTCAGATTTCTTTCTTGAGTTGGAGAAAATGGCTGATCAACTGGCTGTTTTTAATGAAGAGGCTATGGAAAGTTTGATTCATCGCTGCGCAGCGCTGCATGTCAGGCACATTGCCACTTCGGGTGATCCTTTTGAGTTCGGATCAGCACGTCCACTCGATTTCGGTCACTGGGCTGCTCACAAACTGGAACAAATCACCCAATATGCTGTTCGTCACGGCGAGGCGGTGGCCATTGGCATTGCGCTGGATGTTATTTACTCGCGCAGAATGGGATATTTGCAGGAGTCAGATTGTAACCGCATACTGAATTTATTGGAATCACTGGGATTTGAGCTGTTTCATCCAGGAATTCTGGATCGAAATCATAACGACGAATACACAGTTCTTGCAGGATTGGAAGAGTTCAGGGAGCACTTGGGAGGAATTTTAACCATCACGTTGATTCGTGGAATTGGCGATGGATTTGAAGTTAACACCATGGATCAGGAGGTCGCGTTGCAGTCGATGTTGGAACTGAAAGAAAGATTTGGTTCCGAGTCCGAATCAGCCAGGTCGGGTCAGAACATTGAACCTTCAGCGCAAAATTCACTCAACGCCAAAAACGCAGTTTCAACATTAAATTCCTGAACAGGATAAATACGACTCCTTAAGCATCCGTATTCAATTAATCCATGCAACGATTGGCGCTCATTAATGTTGTCGGGCTCTGTGAGGACCTGATAGGGGAAAACACTCCCAACCTGGCCGCTTTTTGCGAAAAAGGGACTCAACGTCGGATCATCCCCCCTTTTCCCGGAGTCACCTGCACTGCCCAATCCAATTTCACCACAGGAACACTCCCTGGACAGCATGGAATCGTTGCCAACGGCTGGTATAATCGCGACTTGGCTGAAACTCAGTTCTGGAAGCAATCCAATCATCTCGTTCAGGGAAAGAAAATCTGGGACCGAATGAAAGCTCTGAACCCGGAAGCCACATGCGCCAAGCTTTTCTGGTGGTACAACATGTATTCCACGGTCGATTATTCCATCACTCCCAGACCCATGTACCCTGCGGATGGCAGGAAGGTTTTTGATGTTTCTTCTCATCCACTGTCGATTCGAGACGCAATCAAGAAAGACCTCGGACCTTTCCCGTTCATGAACTTCTGGGGGCCGGCATCGGGGATTGGATCATCCAAGTGGATTGCCGAGTCGGCAAAGTGGATCGAAAACCGTTATCAACCATCGCTCAGTCTGATTTATCTGCCACACATGGATTATTCGCTGCAGAAGGTAGGTCCTGAAGGGAGCGAGGTGGCGGAGGAAGCGAAGAAAATCGATGCTATTGCAGGAGACTTGATTAAATTTCTGGAAGAACGACACGTCAAACCGGTGATTCTATCGGAATACGGAATCACTGAAGTCGATCACCCAGTTCATCTGAACCGTGTATTTAGACAAAAAGGCTGGTTATCAATCAAAGATGAACTTGGTTTGGAATTGATGGATTGCGGAGCGAGCGCAGCGTTTGCCGTAGCAGATCACCAGGTGGCTCATGTTTATTGTCAAAAACGGGAATTATTGAACCAAGTCAGGGAAACTCTGGAAGCAACTGACGGTGTAGAATCTGTCCTCGACAAGGAAGACCAAAAGAACCTCGGGTTGCTACATGATCGTTCCGGTGATTTTCTGGTGATAGCACAACCGAAGTCCTGGTTTACATACTACTACTGGTTCGACGATGCTCTTGCTCCAGATTTTGCTCGCTGCGTCGATATTCATAGGAAACCAGGGTATGATCCGGTAGAATTATTCATCAATCCCGATCTGATGTTTCCTAAGTTGAAAATCATCTCCAAACTGATTCGAAAGAAGCTTGGGTTTCGCATGCTGATGGATGTGATTCCTTTGAAAGCGGAAATGGTCAAAGGCTCACACGGACGCACACCGGAGGACGAAAAGTTTCATCCAGTGTTCATTCACCCAGATTCGGATACCTCAAAAGAACCCATAGCATCAACGGACATTTCTGATTGGGTATTGAGCGCTATGGGACTGCAACCGGACTCAACCCCTGTGTAAACTTACCTTCGCCGCAGATTTGAAATGAGTTCCACTTTTAATCGGACCACTAATAAAATTTCCTGTGCCCAGAAAAACCA
>JAUIHU010000375.1 GCA_030432175.1 Verrucomicrobiia bacterium
GCGCCCAGAAACAGAATAAAGTCAGGACGAATGCGCCAGACATGCAACGTCTCCACCTTCTCAAGCGGCGACGATGCTGGATTGAGGAAAGAGTCCAGAAATCTGTCGAATCTGCCACCATGCGCGTTCGGGAGTGTCGCTTCAATTGTTTGAACCATCCAGCCATTGAACTCTAGAAGCTAAATCAGTTTGTCGAT
The DNA here is from genome assembly GCA_030432175.1 of Verrucomicrobiia bacterium. Taxonomy (GTDB): domain Bacteria; phylum Verrucomicrobiota; class Verrucomicrobiia; order Limisphaerales; family JAUIHU01; genus JAUIHU01. The sequence goes on from JAUIHU010000375.1 coordinate 198, forward strand.
CTTTGGTACGGCTGGATGGGTTAAATAATGGCCCGAACAGAATAGGGCCGAATGGATCCAGCTCACTATAGTAATCTGAAAGGATTAAGAAGAATTTGACTTTACTGCTTATTTAACGGTATGCAGCGCGTTATGGAATGGCTGCAAATCATCATCCTGGGCATCATTGAGGGCATCACGGAGTTTCTTCCAGTTTCTTCCACGGGACACCTACTGATTTCGCAGCAGTGGCTGCCTCCACAGACTGACCTGTTCAATATCGTGATTCAGAGCGGCGCTGTTTGCGCGGTCATACTGGTTTTTGCTGAACATCTGAAAACCATGGCGAAGAATTGGCGGTCGGCTGAGACTCAGGATTATGTAATGAAATTGGGAGGTTCCTTTCTGATAACAGCGATAGGCGGATTGTTGTTGAAGGCTTTCGATTTTGAGTTACCTGATGAAGCCGCTCCTGTTGCCTGGGCTCTGATGATAGGAGGATTGATTATTTTTGTGGTCGAGTACTACGTCAAAGGAAAGAATTTACCGGAAGTGATAACCTGGAAAGTGGCGATTGTCATCGGGTTGGCGCAGTTAGTAGCGGCAATTTTTCCCGGAGCTTCGCGTTCGGGAACGACGATCATTGCAGCGATGGCGCTGGGAACTCACCGCAAAACGGCGACGGAATTTTCTTTTATTCTTGGGATCCCTACCTTGCTGGCAGCCGCGGGTTTAGAAATTGTTTCAGCAGTGATGGATCCGCCTGAAGAGCCCATTCGATGGGACTTCCTGGCTTTGGGAGCCATTGTGTCCCTGATCACCGCATTTGCGGCAGTGAAGTGGCTATTGAAGTATGTTCAGTCACATACTTTCAATGGCTTTGGATGGTACAGAATCGGGTTGGGAGTTTTGGTGATACTGCTCACTTAGGAGATTTTTCACTCTTCAACGTCTGGTGAATCATTTGTTTGTTCGCGATTTCCAGCATTTTCCTCCTCAGGATTATTTTCGTCCACAATCCCTAGCTCGGATTTCAATCTTTGCAATGAAACCGGGTTCAAGCCCGTTTGTTTCGGATCCAGCATGCGGTTTAGAACTTCCTGGTCAATGCGGCTGAAAGGAGGCAATCCAACCCGTCCCTGGGCTGAATCGATTCCTTCCAGTTTAGCCTGGTGTCGTTTCCAGCAACGCATCGCGAAAGCCTTGTAGCCCTCAGCCTGATCGTATTGGCCGATTGCCAGGTTGTAGTAGGAACGGCCGATGTAGGATTCGATCACACTTTTTATCTGGTCCACTGCGCTGTCTTTGACACTCTCTGTGACGCGTTCGACAACGTATTGATCCAGAGTCAGGTAAGGTGGATTGACAGCTTCCGGATATGTTTCCTTCATGAAGTCAAACCACTTCTTGGCTGCTGTTTCTCTGTTATGTAGAAAGAGTTGCTCAACGGCCATTCTCAGAAAATTACGGTGCGCTCGCTTGATGTTCACTTTCTGGTCTTCCTCGGTTTCAATCTGATCTTCAAAAGCGCGATTGCAACTGGCAATCATTTCGATATTTGGTCCAAGTTCGTAAACCTCAGCGGCTTCGTTCCAGATCAATCTTCCTCGTTCAAAAGCCAATTCCATAGTTTGATAAATCACTCGACGCAAAGTGACTAAATCCTCACGCTTTGCGTACTGTAATCCTTTGTATGCCCAGTAAATCGCGTGAGCTTCCGGAAGCCTCCATTCGAGTGGCCCATACATTTCATCGACTTCCTTCATCAAAGAAAAGTCGAGTTTGTAGACTTCTTTCAATTCCTCAATGCGTTCTTTCGCCAGTTCATTCTCAGGATCCAACCAGTCATCGTAGTCAATGGGTCCTGCCTCTTCACCCAGAACCTCACTCATTTCGTTCGCCCACGCATTCTTGTAATAATTGTGGGCGTCATCCATGTTTTGCCCCATTTTGTGCTGGTATAGCCAGGCAAGTTCGCGGAAGAGCAAGGTTTCGCTTGGATTGTACATCAGGCCCTCATCTCGCAAGAGTTCAATGCCTCGGCGAACCCAACGCCAGCGCTGGTCGAAGTCCTTGAGTTTTACAGAAACGTTGTAAGCCATGTTCCAGGCTTGAAAAATCCAGACATCATTGAAGTGTGGCTGCAACTTGGTGATCCAATCCGACAACTGAACCATTTCGAAGAACTTGTCGTCTTCCTGGAGTTTCATAGCTCTTACCCAGAGAATATTGGCGATCAATCCTCGGAAGCCTCCCAGCGCTACAGTGGTAAAAGCCAGCGCAGGTGGAGCATTTTCCAGCGGTTCCAGCCGCGTCAATCCCAGGTCTCGGCGCTGATGATTCAGTCGTGTCTGAGTCGTGGAAGACACAATCAGCAACACAATCGTCAGCGCCCAGAGGGCTGGTTTATAAAGGCGATGCCTCAAATTCTCGTCCATATTCAGATTCCTGGTTCAATCTGCTTTTAAATCCAATGCTGCCTCGGCTCTAATATTCGATGGTTTCTTACTCCTGGGAGCTGAAAACAAATGGTTTAATCACTGTTTTGCGGCAAAGCCATTTCGCGGCGGCTGAAAACCACCATTCCAAAAGTGGATATAGCGCCACCCATAATGATTCCAATGGTCGTAACAGCTTTAAACATTTCCCGCCACGTTACACTGCGGCCCGAGCTGATAGACTCTACAGGATTGTAGTCCAGCGCCAGGTTAACCATTTTCAATAATACAGTGAAAAAAGGCACCACGACGTAGTCCAATGTCCCTTTTTGCCTCATCCCGGTTTCATGATCGACAGGGCCAAGAGCAGCGCCTTGTTCAACAACATCTGTCAGCACACCTCCGGAAAAGCCGATAATCAAAATCGACGCAGCAACAAAAGATGCTACCGGAAAGGATAGAAAACTGGATGCTGCGAGTCCGATAATCGCCAACAGAGCGATCCAGAGAAAAATAATGACTTGTCCTCGGAAAAAGTTCATCGCAAAGCCGCCCTCTCGATACAGAGCTTCAATTCCATCACTGAATTGGAAATAGAGTGGTTTTTCGGCATCACTGTAGAACTCGATATAAAGTTTGCCCTCGTCGTCTAATCGATCGGGAGGAACGACAATTTCGTGATATGTGTTGGCAGCGAGACTCATCATTGCCGTTTGATAAATTTTAGGGCTTTCTGGATGTCCAAATCTCCATACGCAACGGTAGGTGGAAATGTTCAGAGGTTCATAAAGCGTTTTAGGATCAAAATCATAAAATTTAATTCGGAGGAAAATGGGACGTCCGGCGACATCTTCCTGCGCCTCACTCAGGTCAATTACCCATGTTTTGCCAAATCCCGGCAAGGCCTGTTCGTAGCTGGATTTTATCTGGTTCACCATGTGAGCTGCCATAACCTCCATATTCATGGTCGCTTTTTCTCTGTCCGGTAATTGGTCCAACTGCTGCTGCAAGGCTTTTTGCGCTTCCTCTTCATAGTCAGGAACAGGTGGCTTGGCCGATCCACGTGCAACCAGAAGTTTGTTTCTGAGGTAATCCTGAGTCTGATCCGGTAACTGGTTGGCGCGATATTGGATCAAACTGAAAATTACCGCGCCGGACAAAATCAGCAGAGCGCCGTTCATGAATAAAATTCCTGCCAGTTTACCCAGCCATATCTGCCAGCGGGAAACAGGTTTGACGACAACCATTTGCATTTGAGATCCGTCAATCTCGCGGGAAATGGAACTGCAGGCGATCCACAAAGTGGAAATACTCAGCAGACTGACCGACATGGCCATGGTGTAGCTGAGAAGGATCTGCATGAAGCCATCTGGAGTGCCGTCATGTTTGATGATCAGTGGCAATCCAATCACTCCCGCCAACAGCAGAGCGCTCAAGATCAGCGCGAGTTTCAATCTCAGGGCCGATTTGATGGTCAGTTTGGCGATGGTGTAAATCGATTGCATATAGCAGTTGAAAAATCAGTTCTGATCAAAAAGTCAGATCCTCTAAATTATTTTTTCGCTTTTGATGTCGCAGCTTTCTTGGTTCTGGCCGTAGTTCCTGAAGCCTTTTTCGTTGTCGATTTAGCTGTAGACTTAGCACGGGTGGCCGTTGCTGTTTTTTTGGTGGTAGAAGCCTTTTTAGCGGTGGAGGCTTTCTTCGGTGTCGCCGCTTTTTTGGTCGTAGTCTTTGATGCAGTCTTCGCCTGGGTCCCAGTGGCTGTTTTGCCTTTGGCGTTACCGGATTTTGTGGCTGTCGCTTTTGAAGCTGTCTTGGTTCCGCCTGATTTCCGGGTCGCAGTTTTTCCAGCGGTTTTTCTACCGGAAGCTTTGGCTTTCGGAGCTGATGAAGTCGATTTTTTTGGAGTCCTGGACTCTTCAGCAGCGATTTTTTCGGGCTCTGAGTCGGAGTTTGTATCGGAATCGGAAGCTCCATCTTCGTCTGCCTGCGTGAGTGAACTCAGCTTGCTCACGTCGATAACTTCCACGGGTTCAGATTGCTCTTCTTTTTCCTTCTTATCCTTGGCTGTCTCAATTTCTGCGGGTCCCTGGGTCAGCGCTTCAAGTTTCTCAACCTTTTTCTGGACGACTTCATGCTCCTCCATTGCCATTTCCTCTTCAGTCTGTTCAGGAGCTTTCCTGGCGGCTGTTTCCTCGTAAGCAGAGGTCAGGCGTTGAAGGATTTTCTCCGAGGCAGGTTCCTGCTCTTCCTGGCTGCGAAGGTATTCGGCGACACGAGCGCCTGAAAGCGCCCCTGAAGTATGCTGCTCAGTTTGGCGAGCTTTCTCAACAACCCCCAAAAAGTAGCTTTCTAGATTCTGAGTTGGAGTTTCGAGACGGACTTTGCCTTCACCAACTTCCTTCCGAATGGTCTCCAGCACTTTTTCGGTAATGTTCTTCGAAAGCAGTGGAGTTTGAATCTGCATGGAATCCGGAGTCGCCAGCAATTCCCCAAGATCTCCCATTGCTTGAACTTTTCCACCATAATAAATCACCACACGGTCGCAGACATC
>JAUIHU010000376.1 GCA_030432175.1 Verrucomicrobiia bacterium
ATGATTTCCTGTGTTTCGGGAATGTTCTTTCTGGCGATGACCGTCACGATGATTTCCTGTTCTGGACCGGTATAGTTCTCATGGAGTCCAATGTTGAATTCAACTTCGAATTCACCAGGCAGAATTTGAACCTCAGTTGGGATATCTATCCATTCGCTTGAACTGAATAACTCAAATACAATTGGATCATTTCTCAGGACGGCTGCAGGGACGATAGATAGTTTACCAGTAATTGAAAAACCGGAATATAAGTAATTGGGAGCCTCGAACTCATATTGGAAAAAATCATTATCTTTGATCCACATTTCGGCGGTAGCTGTGCGCCAACCTTGCATTTTTGCCTGAATTGAATATCGGGTTTCTGTGAGCTGAGCTATTGCATCTTCTCCAATCGAAATCGGGAATGAAGCCGACAATTCCCCTGCAGGTATGAGGATGGATTCAGGGACAGTAAGTGGGAGTTCAGCCTCTAAAGTAATTATAACATCGTGCAAGGCGCTTTCCGGGAGAGAGACAAAACCAGATTCATTAATAAATCCAATACCCTCCGGATATACTTGTTTAGGAAGCCATAAAGCGAGAGCTTCAGACTCATTGTCATGATGAATCAGGTCGAGTGATGCTTTTGCGTATTGATTAGATACGGCTTCAATGATCACTCGGGCAGAACCATCTGTCAGGTCGTCATCGATACTGCCAGCTGTGAAAACTGTGGAGGTTTCGCCTTCAGTGATCACTACGCTGGAAGGAAGTTCGATTTCATTTGCTGGATTTGCAAAAATTTCAATTGGAATATCCTGGGAAGCGGCGTTTTGAATAGAAACTCTGATTTCAAGTTCTCCCGGTGTCTCTCCTTCGGTTAGTTCGACGCCTCCATTAACTGACACCAGACTAAGTTCAGGTAGAGGCTGGACAGGAATCGAATCGGACTGACCATATACTCCAGATGAGTTCTGTATACTGAGAAACAATTCATCCTCCGATAAATCCGCAGGAACCTGCAGCGCAATACTTCCAATGCCGTTAGTGATTTCTATCGTTTGCGAGCTGATGGAAGCTGTTGGGGTCCAAGGAAGAACCAGACCAGGCTGGGCTGTCATTGGGGTTGGTGAGAGAAATCTCCAGTCTTCAGCCCGATATTGATTAAAGATCCCAACCCGGGACAGAGTGTTATCTTCGGAATCATATAGCAGGAATGCACCTTTCCATTTTGTATGTGCAGCAGGTTGAATTGGTTCAGATACGCTGATAGCCACCTCGTCTACCAAGGCTCCGCTGGAGTCGGACAACTGAATGTAGGCAGCGTCCCAATCATTCAACCTGAGATTTTGAAAAGGAGGAAGTATGGTTTGCTCATCAGAAACGACAGATCGGAGAACTGTGAACTCTTCAGAAGCAAGAGTGAAGCCAACTGGAAAATGATACACTCCAACAGATCGTAGTCTGGATTGGGGGTATCCTCTGTAAATTTCTAATTTCCAATTGGATAAATCGATCGAATTTTCGCCCGGATTGACCATTTCGATCCAGTTCTCAGGAACCGAGATTTCAGAAAGAATTACGGATTGATGTTGGCGAAATTGCAGAGAAATCTCAGCGTCTCCATTCCAGGAAGCAGTTTGTCCGTGCACATCCAGAGCCTCGACCTCCACTTCATGACTTGCCCCTGGAGTGATGAATTCCGGTATGGATGTGAACTGGAATTCCTGAATTGGTTGAGCTTCAATGTTGAAAATGGAAACAAATGCGGCGACTGCAAATCCTGAAAAGAAGTTGAACTTAAATATAGTCATTGGTTTGTGGAAAGTGATGAAACGTAAGGCATTCGAACTGCATCAGTCGTTGTAGAAGTCAGAATCAAAACGTACTGAAGATTTATTACCGTTAATATACGGATAGAATTGCCTGAATCAGATTATTTTACAAGATTAATTAAACCATTGGTTTGGAGTCAAAATTCCTGATATTTACTTCAATGAGGGCTGCTTTGTTTTTCAGTGACAAATCACAGCGAACTATTATATTTGGATAATGATTCCCCAAAAAACGAAGTCTGTTTATCAGATTTTTGGATTTCTAACCTATTTAGACTTTATAAGCAGGTTTAAAAGCATTTTTGTTGCCATAGCTTGTTTAGGGTTCGGGCTTCAAGCTGAGGATTCCAGAACTACGAATGGATTGTTGGCGCTCTACGATTTTAGTGAAAAGGAAGGCTCCAGTATTTCGGATCGTTCAGGCATCGGGCGACCTCTGCATCTGGTGATTTCCCAACCTGGTTCTGTGGAATGGTTGGATGGAGCCCTGCGGATTCATGGTCCTACAGTTATTCGATCTGAAGAGATGGCCACCGGGTTGAACGCAGCGCTTCAGTTTATTGGAGAGATGACTGTGGAAGCCTGGGTGCGGCCCTTGAATGTGGATCAGTCGGGGCCTGCGCGGGTCGTGACGCTTTCCAAGACCGGCAGTGAACGGGATTTTACCCTGGGGCAAGATGGTGATCGATGGGATTTTCGATTACGAACCACGCGGACCAGTGGAAACGGAATTCCATCTGTGAATAGCGCTGAAAACGCAGTCAGCGTGGAATTGACGCATGTTGTCTACACCAGAGACCGCAATGGATGGGCGCGAATTTACGTGGATGGTGAGCAGAATGTCCAAAAGAGCGTCCAAGGAGATTTTTCCAATTGGGATAACACTTACCATTTAGGGCTCGCCAATGAATTATCTGGAGACCGGCCGTGGCTGGGGGATTTGCATTTGGTGGCGATTTACAACCGTGCATTGACGGCTGATGAAATCCAAACCCACTTTCAAATCGGAGCCGATTCGCCCAAGAATCTACCGGACGGACTGAATGATTCAAAGCCACTGACAGAAGCCGATTTGAGCCGGCAATTATTTCGAGATCATGTCGCGCCAATCTTTGCGGCTCATTGTATCGAATGCCATGATCCGGTCACTCGCGAGGGGAAACTCGATTTAACTCAACGCATCACGGCGATGGCCGAGCGCCGCAAGGGGAATGCGATTACCCCTCATTCTCTAGAGGAGAGCAAGCTTTGGGAAATGACTGTTTCGGATGAAATGCCGGAAGATCGTCCGCCTTTGACGGCTGAGCAAAAGGATCATCTGAAGCGCTGGATTGAGTCCGGCGCTGAATGGGATGTGGAAGTGATTGATCCAACGATTTATCAGTTGGATCCGGGACCGCCGGTAGTCTATCCGCAGCGCCTCACTGTGAACGAATACATTCAGACGATTCGAGCCATGGTGGGAGTTGACATAGAAGAAGAAGCTCTGGCCTGGGCGCCAAAAGACTTGCGAGCAGACGGATTCAGTAATACTGCGTATAACCTGACCGTTGATCTCAAGCATGTGGAGGCTTATGCGAAGTTGGCGGAAGCGGTGGTGGAGCGCATGGATTGGAGCGCCTTTCTTGATACCCATGTCAATTGTCGGCAAGTGACTGAGAAATGTCTGGATCGCGCAGTGCGTGATATAGGGGAGTGGATTTTCCGAGGAGCTATGGAGGATTTTGAGCAGGATGCCTTTGCTCACGTGGCGCGAACAGTCGTTCATGCGGGAGGAGATTTTCGCGAAGCCATGCAGTTTGTAGTGGAAGGCATGTTGCAGGCGCCGAGATTTTTATATCGGATCGAAAAGCAGGTGGGAGATGGGAGTCGTTGGCCGGTTGGCTATTATGAGCTGGCGTCCCGGATGAGTTATATTATTTGGGGAGCCTCACCCGACAAACAGCTACTCAAGGCTGCCCGGTCCGGGAAGTTATTTACCAGGGACGGTATGCTGGCTGAAGTGAACCGCATGCTGGAAGATCAACGCGCCCAGGATCGTTCCGAAGAATTTCTCAGTGAGTGGCTGCATCTTGGCCGGTTGAAAAATCTCCAACCCAACGCAGAAAAATTTCCGGAATGGAAATCCGAATTTGCCGAGGACATGAATCGGGAAACGTTGGAATTTTTTGAGGAAGTCGTCTGGAATCAGAACCGGCCAGTTGCTGATTTGTTCAACGCTCAAGTGGGAATGCTTTCTGCGCGTCTGGCAAAGCACTATGGCATGCAACCCGCTGGCGATGGGTGGAGTTCTTATGATCTATCAGATGTTCCAGGACGTGGTGGCATACTCACACAGGGAAGCGTGCTGACTGTCGGTGGGGATGAGGCTTCGATGGTGGCCAGAGGGTTGTTCGTTTTGCATGATGTTTTGCGCGGTGTGGTGAAAGATCCACCGCCTTGCGTGGATACTACCCCTGTACCGGCCAAACCAGGTCTGACCCAGCGCGGCATCGCTTTGGAGCGAATCAACAATCCGAACTGCGGTGGATGCCATTCGAAGTTTGAACCTCTGGCATTTGGGCTGGAGAAGTTTGATGGACTGGGCTCCTACCACGAAAAGGATGAGTTTGGGAATCCACTCCGGGATGATGGAGAAATTATTATTCCCGGATCGCCGGAACCGATCCGATATCAGTCATCCGAGGAACTCATGGACTTGCTGGCCAAACATCCAAGGGTTCAGGAAACAATTACCTGGAAGCTGGCGCAATTTGCTTTAGGGCGCTCACTGGTTGCCAGTGATGTTCCGATCATTCAATCCGCACACGCCGAAGCCATGCAGGCAGGGGGAACCTATCCGGACCTGATACGCGCCATCATCATGAGTGACCTGGTCTTAAAAACACCCACAGAACCGGCCCCCTGATTTTGATTCAGCAGATAAATTTAACCGCAAAGAAAGTTGATTGAGTTATGAAAAAGAACACCCATATCAGTCGTCGAACCCTCTTACGAGGATTGGGAACTGTCGCTGTCGGATTGCCATTTCTGGAGGAAATGCTGACGACTCAGGCATTCGCCTCGCCAAAGGCCGAAATACCGGTACGCGCCTTCAACGTCTTTTTCGGCTTGGGCATTCCGGCTCCACTTCAGAATGAGGGATTCAATGATGTGCTGGAACCGCTGGCTCCGTTGAAAGATCAATTACTGATCATGCGTAACGTGGACCAGATCCGCTGTGACGAATCCGGTATTAACGCTCACTACGATGGCGCATCTGGAGCCTTTACAGCGGAACCACCCGATGGCGAAGCAAAGTCCGGGGGACCGTCAATTGATCAGGTCATTCGTCATTCGCATTATCCT
>JAUIHU010000377.1 GCA_030432175.1 Verrucomicrobiia bacterium
ATGTTTGAACGAAGACGGGACGTTTTTTGTAACCGATCAGGAAGGACATTGGACACCCAAGAACCGCATCAATTGGGTCCGTCCTGGAAAATTTTATGGAAACTGGATGGGATACCACGAGCTGGAAGACTCCAGTGATGAGGGGATGGAGCCGCCCATGGTTTGGATCACCAATTCAAAAGATCGTTCACCTGGTGAATTGGTTTGGGTACCTGAAAGTGAAAAATGGGGAGCATTGGCGGGTCGATTGATCAATCTGTCATACGGCACAGGGAAGATTTTTATTGTGCCACACGAAAATCAAGGAGGGGTGATGCAGGGAGGCGTGGCGGAATTACCGATCCCGGCTTTTCCAACCGGCGTGATGCGAGGCCGCTTTCATCCTGACACACAGGATTTATACGCATGCGGAATGTTTGCCTGGGCTGGGAATCAGCATCGAGATGGAGGCTTTTACAAGATTCGGCCCACCAAGAATATAGCTCCGCTGCCAGTGGAACTTAAGTTTCGTAAAGGACAGATTTGGATCAAATGGACGACTGGACTTGATCCTGCTACGCTTAAAAATGATTCAGTTCAATTCATTGAAGCATGGGATTTGCGGCGGTCGGGCAATTACGGTTCACCGCACATCAACGAACGTGAATGGGAAATATCCGGATACGAACTCCTCAACAATAACAAAACTTTAGTGATCCACGTTCCACAAATTGAGCCGACGCGAGGGCTGGCAATGGTCATTCCAACTGGCATCAGTCAGACAGGAGAAATTCAGTCAGTGGAAATACACGCGACCATTCATCGACTTGAATAACTTTTCATTGGAACCGAAATAATAACGGTCTGTATGCAGCCCCAACCACTGAATCCATCACATTTGTTCAGCTTGATCAATCAGTTGGTCAAAGTATGCAAAGGGATGGTTATCGGGTGGATAATCTGTATTATCTTTAACGCCACAGTATCCGGGGATATAGTTTATTCCGTTCAAGAACTGAAATTAGACCAGGAACTTCAACCTATATCGAATGCAGGTGAAATTGATATATCGGCAAATGGAACAACCTGGTGGGTAACAGATCAGGATTTGGACCTGGATACATTTCATGAATTGGCTTCATTTCAAATAGCGCAGGATTTATCAGAAGATTTCCTGATCGATTCGTCCCCTGGAAAGGCATGGTTTCCGTTGATAGTACCAGGCGCTGTGGAGCATTCACCTGGCATTAGTCGTGAAAATGATGACTATTGGATCTTGAAGCGCATTTGGATTCCTGAGGATTTTAAAGGTAACCTCATGGTAAAGCTTGGGGAAATCTCTGACAGGGATCGAACTTTTTTTAATGGATCACAAATTGGCAGCAGAGGGGTTTGGGATTCAGAACAAGCTCAGGCTTATGATGTGGAAAGGCTTTATGAAATACCAGGATCGCTGATACGTCCTGGAGCTGTGAATGTTATTCAGATCCATGTTCAAAGATATTTTAAAAGTGCATGTGGTTTATTGCATGGGCAGATTTTGGTTGGGAAACCCTCGGCGGTAATGTCGAGTCATTTGTTGACGCACTTTAAAAAAGCAGTTGTTCTGGCATTCTATTTAGCTGTAGGAGGGTATTTTTTATTCATGTTTCTCAGGTATCCAGTCGAGAAATCATACTTTTTCTTTGCCGCATTTTTGTTGTTGCTTGTTGTGTGGTTGTTTCTACGAAATCAGTTGAAATATCAGTTAGATATTGAGTTTTTGACACTGAAAAGAGTCGAGTACTTGTCTTTGTTTTTGATTGGTCCCTGCCTGGTTGAATTTATACGAAACTTTTTTTCTGCTCCAAATTGTAAATTAAACAAACTTGTTAAGTACACAATATTTATAAGTATTGGAGTGAATCTGATTTGCTTTTGTTTTGTCCTGACTACACGCCATCCAGGAACCTGGTTTTACTTGTTTAATAAAGCTATACTTCCATCTTGGGTAGTTATGTTTATATGTGCTTTGATACATGCGAACTGGGAAGTGCGGCTTAGGAAGCAAGATGCAATTTTTGTCCTCATTGGTTTGTTTAGTTTTATGGGATGCGCTGCATTTGATATTTTGCACGTTCTTGATTTGCACACATACCCTTTGATAGTTGATTATGGATTGTTTGTTTTTATTACAACAATAGCGCTGGTGTTGGCTAACGGGTTTGTGCGGCTCAATCTGCAATTCAAGGACTTAAACACCAACTTGGAGAAAAAGGTTGAAGAAAGGACATTAGAACTTGAGACAGCTAAAACGTTAGCAGAATCGGCAAACCGCGCAAAAAGTGAATTTCTGGCAAATATGAGTCATGAAATCCGGACCCCTATGAATGGGATACTTGGAATGAATGCGTTATTGCTTGAGACCTCTCTGCAGCCTAAGCAACTTAATTTTGCTAAAACTGTTCAGTCTTGCGCGGAAAGTTTATTGAGTCTGTTGAACGATATTTTGGATCTTTCCAAAATCGAAGCGGGCAAGATTGAATTGGAAAGTTCGGCGTTTTCGCTTCGTGAAACATTGAACTCAGTGAAGGATTTATTTTCGCCAAAGCTTGATGAAAAGGGTTTGAGTTATAGTTGTACAATTAATGAATCAATTCCTGATGTACTTGAAGGAGACGCATTTCGTCTGCGCCAGACGTTATTAAATCTGGTTAGTAATGCTATAAAATTTACGGACCATGGGGGTATTTCTGTAAATGTCGGGTTGCAATCGAATTCTGAAAAAGAAGGGCAATATCAACCTGGCCAGAAAGTTACGCTCAGTTTTTCTGTGATGGATACTGGTATTGGTATTTCAGAAAATAATCAGGAACGTATTTTTGATTCGTTTACTCAGGCAGATACATCGATGACCCGTCAATACGGGGGCACCGGATTGGGATTATCCATTACACAACAACTCGTGCGTTTGTTTGGAGGAAATATAGGACTTAAAAGTAAGCTGGGTCAGGGCTCAGAATTCTGGTTTACAGCAAATTTTAAAGTATCAGAAGCCAAATTTCTGAAGATTGATTTTGCCGAAGGGCTGCATCCTGCAATCAAACCCAAAATGTCGTCGAAACCCTCTGGAGCCCAACCTGTCCAATCACTGCCAACAGAAGGGATTCAACCCAGTCGGCGCATTTGTCTTTTGGTAGAAGACAATGCAGTTAATCAGAAAGTCGGCAGACTCATTCTCCAGAAACGAAGCTGTGATTCAATCCTGGCTAATAATGGGGAAGACGCGCTAAAACTGGTCCAAAGTGGAAGGCATTTTGATTTCATTTTAATGGACATACAAATGCCTGGAATGGATGGAGTTGAAACCACTTCAAAAATCCGCCAGTGGGAAGCGGAGTTTGGAAAAAAAAGAACTCCAATCATTGCTTTGACAGCAAATGCGATGGACTCTCAAAAGGAAACATATTTAGCCGCAGGGATGGATGGATTTCATTCTAAACCAATCAGACCCCAGCAACTGGTCGAAGAGATAGAGAGAGCGCTGAGTTCGGTGAAAGATCAGTAGTATAGTTTTTCTGCATGAGGTTCGTGGTCATTATTCCAACGTCTCAGCGCTGTGTCTGATTTTTCAAAAAGCTTGGTTCGGTCAATTCCTTCAACGTGACCATCACAAAAACCGACATTATACATACCGCCATGTCTGAGCATTGTATCGCGAATAATATCCTCCGAACCAGGCCAGATTGAACGTTGAACTCCGTTTCGAGAATTGATGTCCAGGAGCGCCATTCCATGAACAGTAGAAATCTCCCCTTCAGGAAGATCATACAACGCGCTCAGCATGAATGAAGTACTCCAAATAAGACTGGCGTCCCCAAGTGATATCATGTCACTTGGATGTTTTACCATGGAATCTTTAATTCGAAGTAAAGCGCCTGATCCGTCTGGTGTAACTCCCTCCAGCCCAACCTTACTCAAGCTTCCTCCGAGTCCAAGGTCACTCGGAGTAAATTTAACTCCATTTGCATTGTATCCATAACTCCCAAGAGGCGCAGCATAATCATTCCCATCAATTGTCAGTCCTCTGTATTCAGGGCATTTAAATAGTGGATCAGTCCATTTATGTTTCACATAAGGAAATAGTCGTTCCCCCCAAAATTCATTTTCCAGGCTGATTGTTGGATCAACATTGTAAACAGGATAGAACTCATGATCCAGAACATGCAAAGTAAGACCAACAGCTAACTGCCTTACATTGCTCTTGCACTGAGTGGACTTTGCCAACCCTTTTGATTTGGAGAGCGCCGGTAAAAGCAAACCTGCAAGTATTGCAATGATGGCTATAACCACCAGGAGTTCAATCAGCGTGAATCCTGATTCCAGACATTGATTCTTAATACGCGTTGTCTTGGTGGATTGATTTCCACAATCAGCGCTTCCTGAATTGGCTGGGTATAAACTTTTAAAGAAGGTCTTCATGGCGCTGATATTAAATGCGCTTATGTAAAAGCTTACTTTATGGAAACAACACGATAAAATCTCCGAGGTTTTTGATCCAAGTCAAAATCTGTCGCGAAATTATCCTTTGACTCTTTTAGCAATTCCCAACTCTCGGAATCTGCTGGAGTGGATGTGTATTCCACCCTGTAAAGAGATACGCAATTAACTTTGGTCCAACTCAATAAAGCGGTGGTACGATTGACTTCAATGGATAAATCTTCAACCGGCAACGCTTCCGGACAATCTTCAGAGGGAACTTTATTCGTTTCGAATGTTCGCACGAATTGAAGCGCCAAATTGAACTGTTCCGGAACCGGGGTAGAGGATTGAACGGATGCCATTTGTGCAGCAATCCCCAGTCCGGGACGCAGCCAGTAATAAAATCTGGTGTAATCGGTGGATATAGTTTGGTAATCGCCAGTTCCAAAAATATCAGCCGCTACCGAAGTCGTTACTAACTCATTCACTCTCAAAGCGTTATCAAATGAAAGTCCCCCAGGCAATTGAAGCAATCCATAGGCGTCAACCGTGAAATCAGATGTTCTGGAAAAAAAAGTTGGTATTCCTATGACTTCTTGAGTCCAGGACGTTGTGTTGGTCCACGTATCCTCGTAACGGATCTCACTCGGAAAATCAGTAATTGATGGCTCCATGTGTTTCAGTGGTTCACTTTGATCAACTTTTGGATCCCACCA
>JAUIHU010000378.1 GCA_030432175.1 Verrucomicrobiia bacterium
GATGACTACAGCGACCACGGTATTGGGATTGTTCCCAATGGCTTTAGGAATCGGTGATGGCGCAGAGATCCGGACTCCGATGGCGATTGCAGTCATCTGTGGACTGTTGACCTCCACATTTTTGACGCTCCTGATCATTCCTACGATTTATTATTTGTTCGGAAAAGCCGGACAACAATTCATTCAAACCAATGAGGACAGCTAATGAACTCTGATGATTCCAACAACCTGATCAGTCGCCTGGCAGGATTCTCCCTGAAGCGCCGGGTCACCATGGTGATGATCCTGCTGACCATCCTCGCAGTCGGACTGATTTCTGCCTCACGATTGCCACTCGAAATGAACCCTCGTGGCATGGAAGGACATTACATTTCTATTCGTGTGAATTGGAATGTCGGTGTGCCTCAGGAGACTTTGGATAAGATCGGGATCCCGATGGAAGAGGAACTGAGCACGGTCAAAGGGATTGAGTCCATGGAGACGCATGGATATCGGTCTGGCGCTCGTGTGGAGTTGGAATTCAAACAAGGGACCGACATGGATGTGGCTTATCGCGAGGTTCGGGACCGTTTGGAGCGCGCGCGAACCCGATTTCCGGAAGGGACTGAACAGCCAAGAATTTACAAGCATCAACCTGGTGCGGAACCAGCAATAGGATTTCGAATTAGTTATGATCCAGACTCAGAATACTATGACCTCATTGAGAAACATGTCGTTACTCCGTTACAACGTATTATTGGTGTGGCGGAAGTGGATTTCTGGATTCAGCAAAGAGAGATTCGAATCGATTTAAACAAAGCCAGAGCCGAGGCTTATGGAGTCAATATCCGACAGCTGGGAAATGCATTAAGATCCAACAACCTGACCGTAGCCAGCGGATCTGTCATTGATGGCGGTAAAAAGTACACACTCAAGTCCTCCAGCGAATTCCAAACCATTGAAGAGATTAGGAATATCCCGGTATCTGACCGGGTATTTGTTCGGGACATTGCGGATGTCACTTACGGACCGGAGGAAGCGGACCGCCTTTATCGTTACAACTCCAAGCCTGCCAATGGGATTTTTGTTAAAAAAGAGGGAGACGCCAATACCGTTGAAGTCAGCAAGGAGATTGTGAAGACGGTTGAAGAGTTCAAGAATAACCCTGCATTGGCTGGGTTTGATTTCAGCATTTTTATGAATCAGGGTGAGGAAATTGAAGAGAGACTGGTTCACCTTGTCGACAACGGAAAGCTGGGAGCGTGGTTGGCGGCTGTGGTTCTATTCTTTTTCCTGAGACAGTTTCGAATGACACTGGTCATTGCGTTGGCGATTCCCCTTTGCCTGTTGATTGCTCTGACAGCCATGTTCTTTGCGGGGCAAACATTAAACAGCATGACCATCATGGGATTGATCATCTGTGTTGGGTTGCTCGTGGATAACTCCGTAGTCGTTGCAGAAAATATTTACCGACACCACCAGGATGGGCTTTCGAGATTGGATGCGTGTGTTAAAGGCGCATCTGAAATCGGATTCGCGATTACGATCGCTACCCTGACAACGTTGATTGTTTTTTGCTCGGCTTTATTGATTGAAGGCGAGATGCGGTTTGCCGTTCAGAATATTTCCCTGCCGGTGATTGCTTCGATCATCGCTTCACTTGGCGCGGCGCTGATGTTTATTCCACTCAGTGTTTACCTGACGCTCTCGAAACAAAAAACACAAACCCGTCCTGAAGACCCGGTTAGCTTTGGATCAGCTCTGAGATTTTATCTCTTTCGTATTTATGAATTTACCTTCGGCCCGTTGAATCGTGTTTACAATCGGGCATTGAATTTCTATCTGGGGCGACGCCTGGACATGACGATTCTGTTGATTGCCTTGTTGTGCGGAACGTGGATCATGGCGAAATCATTGAATACCACTGACAAAAATGAAGAACTGGTAGAGCGGTTCAGTATCAATGTCAGATTTCCAGACAAGTATTCAATGGAACAAAGACTGGCGTATTTCAAAAAAGTCGAGAAGCTTGCGGAGGAAAAAAAAGATTTCTATGGCCTGAGCGCTCATGAAGTGCATTACGGGAAATGGTATGGTCGATTTGGCGGTTTTTTTGACGTGGACCGAGATTCAGACCTGAGTCGTGAAGAAGCCATCCAGAGTCTTTTCAAAGATTTTCCTGAAGAACCTGGGGTCACTGTGATGATGGAAGGCGACCGGGGTAAAGAGGACAACAGAGATCGCTTCATGCATCATATCCGACTGGTGGGGGATGATCCGGAGTTGTTAAAAAAAGTCGCTAGTGAATTGAAGCCTACATTTGAAATGATCCCAGGCGTGATTTCGTTCCTCGATGACTCCTCGGATGAGGATGGGCCGAGTGAAATGGCATTGCTGATTGATCGTGAAAAGGCCAGTTCCATGGGTATCAATCCGCAAACTTTGGCCGGCACGGTCAGTTCGGCGGTCAGTGGCCAAAACCTGCCCCGTTTCAAAAGTGAGGGACGTCAGATTCCGGTCAAACTCCAGTTCCAGGAAGAGGACCGTTCGGAATTGGCAGATGTGGACAACATACAGATTCCAACTGAAGACGGTCGACTCAGCACGGTGGGCGCAGTCACGCGAACTACGTTTCTGAATAGTGATGACGGAAGGATCACCCGGAGAGACAAGAAAGTCAGCCAGTGGTTCGGGATGAAACTCGACACAGAAGTCGAACCTGGAATCACTAAACGCGCCATTGAAGAATTAAAGGCTTCTATCAACCTGCCCGAAGGAGTTTCCTTTGACTCTATCCAAACTTCCTTTGGTGAAGATGACAGAAAATCAGGCGGAATCATGATCCTGTTGGCGGTTGTCTTTGTTTATATGCTGATGGCGTTTTTCTTTGAAAGTACATTGATTCCACTGTCCATCATTTTGACGATCCCACTCGCGGCTATGGGATCCATTCTGGCGCTTAAATTAACCAACACCTTCATTGACGAAATGGTCTTCACCGGGGGCATGTTACTGGTCGGAATCGTAGTCAATAATGGCATCGTTTTGGTGGACTATGCGAACCGCCTTCGTCAGACCGGAATGGAGCGGCAGGAAGCGCTTCTCACTGCCTCACGTCACCGGTTTCGTCCGATCATCATGACCGCGCTGACAACGATTTGCGGAATGATCCCACTCACCTTTGGTTCTTCCGCAGAAATGGGAGTGAACTTTAAAAGCTTTGGGCTCGTCCTGATTGGAGGCATGACTTCGGCAACATTATTCACGCTGCTGGCGGTTCCTGTTTTTTACACGTTGATTGAAGACGCCCAGCATGGATTGGGAAACATCCTGGCTGGTGTGTTCGCAAAGGAATCTGAAATCCCAGCGCCAGGAGCTGCTAAAACAGCAGATTGATCCGTCCTAAAGTTTAGAAGATTATCCCAACGAAATATGAAAACCGTACTATACAACTCAGCTCTGGCTTTTGGGTTGGCGCTGTTGCCCGTTTCCAAACTGGAAGCCGCTGAACGCCCGAACATCATTGTCATCATGGTGGACGACATGGGATTCTCTGACATTGGCCCTTATGGCAGTGAGATCTCAACCCCGAATCTCGACAAACTGGCTGCCGGTGGTGTGCGATTCTCCCAATTCTATAACACCGGACGCTGCTGCCCAACACGCGCGACTCTGATGACCGGTCTATACGCTCACCAGGCTGGCATGGGTTGGATGACCGCTGATCAAGGTGAGCCTGGTTATACCGGGCGACTGAACAACCGTTGTGTCACCATTGCAGAAACATTGAGACAGGCCGGGTATTTCACCATCATGACCGGTAAGTGGCACTTGGGATTTAATCATGGCGTCACTCCCTGGGGACGTGGGTTTGACCGCAGCCTGAATCTGCCGGCCGGCGGTTTACATTTCTCCAATCAGACCGGACCAAAAGGTGGATCCAAGTTGTATATGAATGGAGAAGAAGTCTCACGAGATGATCCCCAATTCAATCCACCCTGGTATGGAAGTGATCTCTGGACCGAACAGGGCATTAAATTTCTGGATGAAGCGATAGAAGAAGAAAAACCATTCTTCTGGTACCTTGCACACGCTGCTCCTCACTTTCCCTGTATGGCGCCAGAAGAGACCATCGCCAAGTATCGTGGCAAGTACATGAAGGGATGGGATCAACTGAGAGAAGAACGTTATGCGCGACAAAAACTACTTGGATTGATTGACCCGGACTGGAAACTGGAGCCTCGCCCGGATCCAATCCCTGCGTGGGACACTCTCTCAGACGAGGACAAGATGCGATACGATGACATGATGGCCATCTATGCAGCAATGATTGATGAAGTGGACAAAAACATCGGGAAACTTTTGAGCGCATTGAAAGAGCGGAATCAACTCGACAACACACTTATTCTTTTTCTTTCAGACAATGGTGGTAACGCCGAAACAGGAGTTCGTGGAAGGTATGAGGGCGATCAACCTGGCGATCCTCATTCCAATGTATTCATCGGACGTTGCTGGGCGCATTTGAACAACACACCGTTCCGCATGTACAAGCATTACAATCACGAAGGGGGAACCAGCACACCGCTCATTGCCCACTGGCCTGCTCAGATCCAGGCAAAACCAGGATGCAGTGACTGGATAGATACGCCCACTCACCTCATTGACATCATGGCCACCTGCGTTGACTTGGGACAAGCGACATACCCTGAAACATTCGGCGGAGAACCCATCCATCCTCTTCCTGGTCAAAGCTTGAAGCCATTGCTCACCGGAAAAGGCGAATGGAATGAGCGACCTCTTTACTGGGAACATGAAGGCAATGCCGCCATCCGTGTCGGTGATTGGAAACTTGTCCGCAAAGGCGGCAGAGGTCCCTGGGAACTTTTCAATCTGAAAACCGATCGCACCGAACAAAACGATCTCGCCAGTCAAAACCCAGACCAGGTAGAAACTCTCAAAAAGCAATGGCGTCAATGGGCCCTGGCATCCAACGTCCTCCCCAAACCTAAAAAATGACCTTTCGTGGTTAAACAGGAATTCCGCGCCATCCGAGTATTCCGTGGTGAAAGATAGTTTTCGTGCTTTTCGAGTCTTTCGTGGTTAAAAAAGAATTCCGTACCATCCGAGTATTCCGTGGTGAAAGATAGTTTTCGTGCTTTTCGAGCATTTCGTG